>CP091722.1:0-65000 GCA_022009755.1 Oscillospiraceae bacterium | reverse complement strand
CAAAGCCGATTCTTACCGTAGCCGACGATGTGTACATCCGGCTCAGGCCCTCGGTGCTGTCGCTGACCGTGTAATGTCCCACTCTCTTTTTTGCGATTTGACCGAAGGCATAGTTTCTGTAAATATCAAATGTCTTTTGATAGATATTCTCCAGCTCCTCTGCCTCCGAATAAGGCCTATTTTCCAATACTTTTTTATCGCTCAGCGTATTTTTCCAGCTTTTCCCGTCGTATTTATCATATGCCGCGCCCTTAAGCAGCAGCGGCTCCCGGCTCCGAAGCACAAAGCGCCGCTCGTATGAAAGCCGCAGCGCCCCGCCCAGACTTCTGCTGTCCGTAAGTGCAAACCCGGAAAAGCGAACGCTGAAATCCTCCCTGCTTCCCTGCTGATGCCCAAACAGCCCGTCCATCACCTGCGAAAAGCTCTCCCGACGCTCCGGCGTCATCTTCATGGAATCAAATACGGGAGTAAGCGCCAAAGTAATTGCAAGCGCTATCGCCGCAACTGGCAGCGCGCTTGCCGGATTGATGTCCCTCACCCTGTATTTTGACATAAGCCCCATCACACAGGATGCCAAGAATATCGGAACGCACACCAGCACCCACGATGTTTTATAAAATTCATAGCCCTCAAGGTAGGTATAAAAGTAGAATGCCGCGAACACGCCCGCGCCCACACAGCTTACCAGCACCGGCAGCCTGAGCTTTACCTGAAGCACGATTATCAGCGCCGTGATCAAAAATATAAACCCTATTTGCGCAAACGGCGTATATATGCGGTCAAAAGACATGCGGATATACAACAGATTTTCCGGTATCCACCCGATAAACCCCCGTATATAACTTCGCAGCGGATCAAGCATCAATATCGCCAAGGCCGCAAGCGCCATAACAGCGCAGCCGCAAAGAAGAGTACGCCTGTTATACAGCCATATTCCGATAAGCACGCAAAACACAGCCGTCCACGGCAAAACCAGCGTAAGCGTGTATGATATATCGGCATCGTACATAAGCCCCAAAAAGCAAACGCAAAGCGATGCTGCAGCAAAATACGCATTTGCCAGCTGCAGAAGATAATTAAGCCTCTGCGCTTTCCTCTGTTTAACCTGTTCCGACTTCACTTCTATCTCCCGTCCGCACTTTCCTGTTTCACCGTTTCGCTGTCCCACTCTTCAAGGCTGCGCACGCACAGCGCGGCATTCCGCACCGGCGTATCTCCGTAGGAATATACCGTTTTGCCGCCCTCGCACACCGTGCCCGCTATCTCTCCCGGCAAAACCGCAACGGCATTTGCCCAGCCTTCGGAATTAAGTATTTCCATGCATACGGCACCGCCGTATACACCGCGTCCCTCTTTTGCACCATCCTCAGCACTTTGCCGATGCCCCGCGCGCGCTTCTCTTTTATCGCACCTGGCCCGATATTCCGCATTTACCGCCGCAGCCAGATCCCGCAGCAGCTCGGAATAATCCGAAGCGTCATAGTTCTTTACCCACGAATCCGCAGCTACGCGAAACGCATGCCCGCCTGACTTTTCAAATTCATACGCCGCAAGGCATACAAGCTCAGCTGCCAAAGTCCTTTCCTCACCGTTCTGCGGCGAAGCCGGCATGAAGCATATCGTCGGAATGTCGCCTGCGGCAGAATAATTGCGTACATACATCTCCCGCCTGCGCGCTGTGGTTTTCCAGTCCACCGCGCTCGCGGAATCTCCGCGTATATATTTGCGAACCCCGTCGAATTCCCCGTCGGGGCTGATTGCACAAGCCTTCCTTTCATAATTTTCCGCACTCAGCCTGCGCCTTTGGGGCAGCACGGTAAACTCGCAAAGCAGATCTCCGCGAGGCCTTATCCTGCGGACAAACAGCCCGAGAATATCGCACACATATATTCCCTGCACGCACATGCGAAAGCCGCCGACATAATCAACGGGCATTTTATACGATAATTTTTTCTCGCTTCGCTCCAAAAAAACATAATTGCTTGTTTGCTCATTCGTGCATTCTTTTGATGCACAGCTGTATTTAAGAATTACTATCGGGTATGCGCTTGCGGCTCTGCGCCTGGTATCAAAGGATATGCAGAATTCCCCGCCTCTTTGTATATCGCCCTTTGTCATACTGCATACCGGCCTTATGTGTATTCCTGAGGCCGCCAGCTGAAACAGGCAGGTAACCGCAGTTATCCATGCAAACGCGCACAAAACGGCGCTGAAGCCGTCCCGCGCAAACAAACAGCACCGTAAGCAGGCAGCAAAACAGTATATATCCGACACCGCGCAATGTGCAGGATACAATGCTTTTCCGCGCAGCGCTGTTTTCTTTCATACCTGCACCGGGATCGCAGAGACGATCTCCATGAGCGCATCTTCCTTGCTCATTCCTTTGGCTGCGGCCTCCCGCGAAAGGATCAGCCTGTGTGCAAGCACCGCAGGCGCCAGCAGGCGGACATCATCGGGAATAATATAATCCCGCCCGTTTGTAAGCGCATAGGCCCTTGCACACTTCATAAGCGCAAGGCTTGCCCGCGGCGAGGCCCCGAGCCGCACGAGCGAATTGCTACGCGTAGCCCTTGTGATATTCACAATATAATCGGCAGCGGCTTGGGATACATACACCCTCTCCGCCGCATTGCGCATGGCAATAATATCCTCAGCTTTTGCAACCGGGCGCAGAGTGCCCAGCGGGTCGCCCTGCCCGTAACGCCGCAGGATATCCTTTTCCTCTTCTTTGTCCGGATAACCGAAGGAAATACGCATCATGAACCTGTCCATCTGCGCCTCCGGCAGCGGATATGTTCCTACACTTTCTATCGGATTCTGTGTCGCCAGCACCATAAAGGGCTGCGGAAGGATATGATCCTGCCCGTCTACGGTTATCCTTCCCTCCTCCATCGCCTCAAGAAGCGCAGCCTGCGTTTTGGGCGAGGAACGGTTTATTTCATCGGCAAGAAACAGCCGGCTCATTATGGGTCCGGGACAAAAGCTGCCCTTTCCGGTGTTGGCATCATACACCGTAAACCCCAATATGTCGGCAGGCAGCATATCCGGCGTGCACTGTATCCGGCGAAAATCCATATCAAGCGAGGCCGCGAAGGCGTTTACGGCAGCGGTTTTTCCAACACCCGGCACATCCTGCAAAAGCGCATGTCCCCCGCACAGCAGGCAGCACAGCAGCAGCCTTGTACACTCTTTCTTGCCCACCACCGCTCTTGCAACATTATCTGTTATTTTCCGGGCGGTATCCGTACAAAAATCTATTTCTTTCCCTGTAAGCTCCATGGTCTCAAATTCCCCGTTCTTTTGTATATGTTCCCATGACACGGCTTGTTTTGTATTTGTTCTTTTGCCGTTTTTTATTTTACTGCAAGCTATTTTTTATTTTACTGCAAGCTATTATACCACCTTACGGCGCATTGTTCAACCCGCAAATAATCAAAGCCTCCGCGGTGCACGCCGCCGTCCCCGACAGCGCACAGGCTATATATATTTTTCTTGTGATATTCGCAATCCCTCCCGGCACCGCGCCGCCAAAGGGCGATATATGCCGCGCCGTACAGGAATTTACCGCGCAGAGATAGCACGATATCGCACAAAGGCACAAACTGACGAATGTAAAAACCATTCCGAAAATAAAGCCCGCTTCAAATGCCCGCGTAAAGCTTGCTCCGAAAACAAGACCGCGCGCAGCAGGCAGAATGTATCCCGCAATAAATCCCTTTGACAAATACGCACACAGCCTCAGCAGCATCACCGTAAGCAGCCAATGCAGCGCAAGTATCGCCGCAGCCTTCATAAAGCCCACTTCCTCATCGGCAAGGCTGAGCGCTCTGTCCCCGAACGCCTCGCCCCCGCATTCTCCGTAATACCACGCGCCGCTGCTTATAAAAATAACCACAAGCGCAAACAGTATTATATACTCTACGGCGCAAATACGAAAATGCTCCGCCGCCCGCCCTTTCATGCAAAGCCCCCCCTTTTTTTGATTTCTTATCCCGGAATGATTATATTCTCTCCCTTGAAAAATGATTACCCCCGCACCGAAAGCCGCCCTTTAAGCAGGCGCAGCCGCCGCACAGGCACCCGCTTTTCTTCGGCTTCGCGCGTTTTCAATGCAAATGCAAAAAGCCGCCGGAAGCCCGGCGGTCCGCTTTATTCAGCTGTTTTTATTTATTCCTTTTTATCTTCGCAACCCTGTATCCGGCGTCCTTTACCGTTTTGCGCAGCATTTCATCCGAAACCGCGCCCTTCAGCTTAAGCCGCGCCGTTCCCGTCTTGAAGCTCACCTCTGCCTGCTCCGTTTCGGGCAGTGCCAGCAGCGCCTGCTGTACCCTGCTTTGGCAGTGCCCGCAGGTCATGCCCTTTATCTTCAGCTCTATGCAGTCCTCCCGCATTTTTTCCTTTTCCGAGGCAGCACCATCGGGCGCACCCGCCTTTGCGGCACCGTCTGCGCTTTTTTTCCTGCCGTATGGCCTGCAGAAATTAAGCCTCAATGCATTTGATACAACACAGAAGCTGGAAAGGCTCATTGCCGCCGCCCCGAACATGGGGTTCAGCGTAAGCCCCGCGCCTACAAAGCAGCCCGCAGCCAGCGGAATACCTATAATATTATATATAAACGCCCAGAACAAATTCTCGTGTACATTGCGCAGCGCCGCGCGGCTTAAGCGTATCGCCGCCGGAACATCGGCAAGGGAGCTTTTCATAAGCACAACATCCGCCGCATCTATTGCAACATCCGCTCCGGCACCTATTGCTATTCCCGTGTCCGCCCTCATGAGCGCCGGCGCATCGTTAATACCGTCGCCCACCATGGCCACCTTGCCCTGCTGCTTAAGCCGGCGTATTTCCGCCTCCTTGCCGTCGGGCAGCACCCCCGCAATAACCTCATCCACGCCTGCCAATCTGCCCACGGCCCGCGCAGTGCGCTCATTGTCCCCGGTGATCATCACTACGCGCATGCCCAATTCACGCAGCTGCCTCACCGCCCCGGGGCTGTCCGGCTTCACCGTGTCCGCCACGGCAACCGCCCCCGCAATGGCATCGCCCTCCATAAACAGCAGCGGCGTTTTTCCCTGCTGCGACAGCTCCAGCATGCGCTGCTCAAATTCCGGCGCTATATCGGTCTTTTGCGATATAAAGGCAAGACTGCCGCCGGTAAGCGTTTTTTCCGCCTCTGCGCACACCCCGTTGCCCGGCAGAGCACTGAAGCTTTTTACCTCTCCCGGCTCCATTCCCTCCTGCTGCGCTTTTTCCATAATTGCACGCGCAAGCGGGTGCTCGCTCCTGCTCTCCAGCGTGCAGGCAAGCTGCAGCAGCTCCGCCTCGGTTTCCCGCCGCAGGCACTATATCCGTAACCTTCGGCTGCCCCGCCGTTATTGTGCCCGTTTTGTCCAAGGCCACTATCTTCACCTTGCCCGTTTCCTCAAGGGAGGCCGCGGTCTTAAACAGTATGCCGTTGCGCGCTCCCACTCCGCTGCCCACCATTATCGCCACCGGCGTAGCCAGTCCCAGTGCGCACGGACAGCTAATAACCAGTACCGATATGCTTCTTGCAAGGGCATAGCCGAAATCCCTTCCGAGCAGCAGCCAAACTATAAGCGTCACCAACGCTATTGCCATAACCACCGGCACAAACACGCCGGATACCCTGTCCGCCACCTTTGCAATAGGAGCCTTTGTTGCCGCCGCATCCGAAACCATTTTGATTATCTGAGAAAGCGTCGTGTCCTGCCCCACCCGTGTGGCGCGGCATCTTATATACCCCGACTGGTTTATGGTCGCCGCCGAAACGCGGTCCCCCTCCGCCTTGTCAACCGGGATGCTCTCTCCCGTAAGAGCCGATTCATTTACTGCGCTGCTGCCCTCCAACACTACTCCGTCAACGGGAATGCTTTCGCCCGGCCGCACGGCAAACTCCTCACCCTGAAGTATCTCCTGCGCCGGCACCGTTATTTCTTTGCCGTCCCTTATGACAGTTGCCGTCTTCGGGGCAAGATTCATAAGGCTTTTAAGTGCATCGGTGGTCTTGCCCTTGGAGCGTGCCTCCAACAGCTTGCCCACCGTTATAAGGGTCAGTATCATAGCCGCGGATTCAAAATAAAACTCGTCCATGTACCTCATCACGGCCTCTGTATCACCGTGAAGCTGAGCATCCGTCATCAAAAACAGCACTACCGTGCTCCATACAAACGAAGCCCCGGAGCCCATGGCCACCAGCGTGTCCATATTCGGCGAAAGATGAAGCAGCCCCTTGAACCCGCTTATAAAGAAATCCCGGTTTATAACCATAACTGTTCCCGCAAGCAGCAGCTGCATAAGCCCCATCGCCACATGGTTTCCGTCAAACCAGGACGGCAGCGGCCATGACCACATCATGTGTCCCATGGATATATACATAAGCACCGCAAGAAAGCCCACCGAAGCGATCAGCCGCCGCTTCAGCACCGGCGTCTGCGTATCCGCAAGCGGATCGGCAGCCGGCTTTTCCGTCCTGCCGGTTTCCTCCGCCGGGGATGCGCCGTAGCCCGCAGCCTTTACCGCCGCGATCACATCCTCCTGCTTTGCCTGACCCTCCACCGACATGGAATTGGTAAGCAGGCTTACCGAGCACCCGGTAACCCCCTTAACCCTGCGCACCGCTTTTTCCACTCTGGCGCTGCACGCCGCGCAGCTCATGCCGGTCACAATGTACCGTGTCATTTTCGCTCTCCCTCCCGTCATTTATGCGACTTACTGATATTCTTGTTTACTATCCCTTGTTCGTATCTTCGACCTGCCGCGTTCCCGCCGCCGATATTATCTTTTCTTGTTTCTTTTGGGATTATACCACCTGCTGCGCACTTAAGTCAATTAAAACACACTAAAATAATAGGGTATAATTCCGGTTTCATTACCGCAGCCATATACACCCAAAACACATATAAAAAGACCGGGCGCATATGCCCGGCCTTTTTGCTTTTGCCGTATTTTTTTACAGCTTTATAAAAAAATTATTTTTTTGATTCAGATATTCGTCAATTGCCGCAGCGGCAGCCTTGCCCGCTCCCATTGCAAGAATAACGGTGGCAGCCCCCGTCACCGCATCTCCTCCGGCATAAACCCCTTCCTTTGTGGTTTTGCCGCCGTCATCCACGGTAACGATGCAGCCCCGCCTGTCGCAGTCCAGCCCCTTTGTGGTGGTGCGGATAAGCGGATTGGGGCTTGTGCCTATGGCCATTATCACGCAGTCCAAATCAATATCGTATTCACTGCCCGGTATCTCGACCGGCGCGCGCCGCCCGCTTGCATCCGGCTCCCCCAGCTCCATCTTCACACATCTCAGCCCGCGCACGGTGTGGTTCTCCCCCTCCAGTATCTCCACCGGGTTTGTGAGCATGCTGAATATTATGCCCTCCTCACGGGCATGTTCTACCTCCTCGCGCCTTGCGGGCATTTCCTCGCTTGAACGGCGGTAAATTATGTATACCTCCTCCGCACCCAGCCTCTTTGCACAGCGGGCGGCATCCATCGCAACATTGCCGCCTCCCACCACTGCCGCGCGCCTCGGCCGCATAACGGGAGTATCGGAATCCGGCTTGTACGCCTTCATCAGGTTTATTCTCGTAAGGAATTCATTTGCGCTGAATACACCGCACAGTCCCTCGCCGGGAATTCCCATAAAGCGCGGAAGCCCCGCGCCCGTGCCTATAAATACCGCATCGTGGTTTTGCAGCAGCTCATCCACGGAATTCACCTTGCCCACCACCATGTTGGTCTTTATCTCAACGCCCAATTCCTTAAGGGTGTCAATTTCCCTTTTCACAATGGCTTTGGGCAGACGGAACTCCGGAATGCCGTAAACCAGCACGCCGCCCGCCGTGTGCAGCGCTTCATAAACCGTAACGGCATATCCCTTTCTTGCAAGGTCGCCCGCCGCAGTCAGGCCCGCAGGTCCCGCTCCCACTACCGCTACCGAGCGTCCGTTGGCCTCGGGCTTTGCAGCCTTCCCCTTTGCATGCTTGTTGTGATAGTCGGCCACAAACCGTTCCAGCCTTCCTATGGCCACAGGCTCCCCCTTTATTCCCCGCACGCATTTGCTTTCGCACTGCGTCTCCTGAGGACACACTCTTCCGCACACCGCCGGAAGGGAGGACGACCGCGATATAATCCCGTACGCCGCCTCAAAATTTCTGCTTTTTACCTCTCTTATAAAGGCAGGAATATCTATGCTCACCGGGCACTTGCCTACACAGGGCTTGTTCTTGCAGTCAAGGCATCTTCCCGCCTCCGCAACGGCCTCCTCCTCGGTATAGCCCAGCGCCACCTCGTCAAAATTTCTGTTTCTTATTTCAGGCGCCTGAAGCGCCATTTCATGCTTTTTCAAAGACATATCCGCCATGGTTCAACCCTCCGTGTTTTCCGTAATACCGTGCTTTCATTTTTGTCCCGCTTTAAGCAGATTGCACTGTTTTTCCCTTGCTTCCTGTTCAAACGGTCTGTACATCGCTCCGCGCTTTATCGCTTCGTCAAAATCCACCTGATGTCCGTCAAAATCCGGCCCGTCCACACAGGCAAACTTCATCTTTCCGCCTACCGTCAGGCGGCAGCCGCCGCACATGCCGGTTCCGTCCACCATGATGGGGTTCATGCTCACCACCGTCTTTACCCCGAATTCCTTTGTAAGCATGCACACAAACTTCATCATTATAAGCGGCCCTATAACTATAACCTCGTCAAAGCGCTCGCCCGCCTCCAGCAGTCCGCGCAGCGCATCCGTCACCAGCCCCTTCCGGCCGGCCGTTCCGTCATCACTCATAAGGATATAATCGTCACACACGCTTTCAAACTCGTCCTGCAATATCACAAGGTCCCTGTTCCTGAAGCCCACAATGCCCGTAACGGACGCTCCCTGCTCATGCAGCGCCTTGGCCACCGGATATGCAATGGCGCAGCCCACGCCGCCGCCTATTACCGCAGCCTTTTTTATGCCCTCGATTTCCGTTGCCTTGCCCAGCGGGCCGACAAAATCGGATATGCAGTCGCCCTGCTTAAGCGCGGCCAGCTTCATCGTGGTGCCGCCCACTATCTGAAATATAATGGTAACCGTTCCCGCCTTTGCGTCATAATCCGCAATGGTAAGCGGTATACGCTCCCCTTCGTCGTCCACTCTTAAAATAATGAACTGTCCCGCTCTTGCTTTGGCAGCCACCTCCGGCGCCTGTATATCCATAAGCATAACAGTGGGATTAAGCTCCTTTTTCCGTTTAATAAGATACATCTTTCCTGCTCCTTCCATACTCCCGTTCTTCCCAAGCGGCAATTCCGCACCGCCAGTCTTTCGCGCCTTCGCTTCTGTATGCGCTTTTCTGTTTATCATACACCAAAAGCCGCTTTTGCACAACAGCTTTTATACGCAGCGGCAAGCTTTGACCGTTTTTTGTCCGCATTTACTGCCTGCTTGTCTTTTCAAAGCGTAAAAAGCACGCTGTCAGATAATCATAGAATTCATGCACGGCCTTATTCTCGGATTTATTATTATATAACGACACTATTATATCCCTGCTGCACTCCGGCTCCGCCAGCTCCACCAGCGCAACCGCAGGATTGTTCAGCTCTCCCCATGAATATTCCGGCCAGAAGCCTACCCCCACGCCGGCAGCTATCAGGTTTTTTACCGCCGTTGGGTTATCGCTCTGAAACACCACATTGGGCTCGAATCCCGCCTGAGAGCAAAAGCCGTCGCACAGCATGCGAAACTGCCTTGAGCCCGCCAAGGCAATGAATTCCTCGTTTTTCAGCGCCCCCAGCGACACCTTCTCCATTCTCCCGTAAGCCCCATCAGCCGGTACTGCGGCAAATATGCGCTCGGAAAACACATATTGCCTGTCCCCCGCCGCTCTTTTGTGAAACAGCCGCGTGGATACGCTTATATCGCAGGTGCTCTCCTCACTTTGTCCCATCTGAAAGTTTATATGCTTTTTTTCCTGCTTGAAGCCTATTACCGCCTCCGTCACAATATACGATGCCGCCAGCACATTCATATGCACCGTGCTGCTTTGAGTCTTGGCCATTTGCTGCATCTCCCCCTTAAGCGCATCAGCCGCCCGTAATATCTCCTGCGCTCTCTCCTTAAGCAGCTCCCCGTAAGGGGTAAGCACCACGCCCCGCCCGCGCTGCACAAACAGCGGCACCTCCAGCTCCGCCTCCAGCCTGTGCAGCGCCTGTGTAAGCGCCGGCTGCGCTATGTGCAGCTGCTCCGCCGCCCTTGTTATGTGCTGCAGCCTTGCCGCCTCCGCAAAATATCTCAGCTGTGTCAGTTCCATGCTCTGTTCCTCCGATTTATTACACCATGTCGAAATCATAACTTTATATTATTAAATTTATCAATATTGTATATTTGCCATTATCAATTGTCAAGTGTATTATATCAGCGAAAAAACAAGAAAAACCGTGCACAAAGCGCAATGCCGTATACCGTGCGGCCGACGAAAGGGTATTTGAAATGTCTGAAATGCTGGAAACCGTAATGCTTATATGCTTTGGCCTCTCTTGGCCGATATCCGTATATAAAAACATCAAGGCACGCAGTGCAAAGGGCATGAGCTTAGGCTTTATACTGCTCATTATATTAGGCTATGCCGCGGGCATCAGCGCAAAAATAGTCAGCGGGCACATCAATTATGTGCTTATTGTATACATTCTCAACATGGCTGTGGTGCTTGTAAATCTTGCGGTGTATTTCCGCAACCGGGCGCTTGATAAAGCTGCCGCTTCCCACCCCGCAGTCAAAACCTGCAATCCGAAAGGAGCGTTTTCTCATGAGTAATTCAGAATTTACCGAACTCAGCGCATATTCCGAGCTTAACCGCCGCGCAGTAAAGGGCGGCGCCGTGCTTTTCGGCTCCTCCTTTGCCTCCAGGATTCCCTTCAGCGAGCTTGCCGAGGATTTCGCCAAAGGCACTCCCGGCTATAACCGTTCCGTTGCCGGTTTGTCCTTAGCAAATGCCGAGAGCTGTCTTGAAGAATGCGTCTACGATCTTGAGCCCTCAAAGCTCTTTCTCTGCTTCGGCGATAACGAATCGGCTTCGGCAGACGAGTATATCCTCTGCTACGAAAAGCTGCTCTACCGCCTGCGTATGCGCCTGCCCCAGTGCGATATCTATGTTGTATCCGCCGTGCCCGAGGCGCACGGATACGACAGTCAGCTTGCCTCCGTTGCCGCCGATGCCGGCTGCCGCTTTATAAACACGGACGATGCCGCGCAGCACGAAAGCCTGCTTGACAGACTGCGCTGCCTTATGCGCACCCGTCCCATGAGCTTCTTTGATGCAATAAACGCCTGAACCCGTATAAAAAACGGTTCACATATCATACCTCAGCCGCAGCCGATACGCTGCGGTTTTTTATATGTGCGCATTTAACACAAATTTCTTAAATTATATCGGCATTTATGCTATAATACCGCTTAGGGTTTATCCCCTTTAGGTTTGAATACGCCTTCATTTTTATTCTGTACTGCACGGAGGAACACAATATGACCAATAAGAAAAGCAACGCCGTAAATACGCAGAACGACATTCTGTATATCGGTGTAAACGATCACCTTACCGATCTTTTCGAGGGGCAATATCCCGTCCCCAATGGCATGAGCTACAACTCCTATCTAATACTTGATGAAAAAACAGCCGTCACCGACACGGTGGACGCCCGCTTCGGCGGGCAGTGGCTGGACAATCTGGAAACGGCGCTTGCGGGGCGCCTTCCCGACTACCTTATAGTTCATCACATGGAGCCTGACCACTCCGCCTCAATAGCGGATTTCTGCAAAAAATATCCAAACGCCGTCATTGCCGCCACTGCCAAGGCCTTCACCATGATGGACGCCTTCTTCGGCCCCCTTCCAAACCCCCGTCTTACGGTAAAGGACGGCTCCGTGCTCCCGCTCGGGCGGCATGAGCTCAGCTTTATTACCGCCCCCATGGTGCACTGGCCCGAGGTGGCCGTCTCCTATGACCGCACCGACGGCATACTCTTTTCTGCCGATGCCTTCGGAAAATTCGGCGCTCTGGATGTCGATGAGCCGTGGGACGATGAAGCAAGGCGGTACTATATCGGCATAGTGGGCAAATACGGCGCTCCCGCCGCCGCACTTTTGAAAGGCGGCCGCTCTTGATATCCGCACCATATGTCCCCTGCACGGGCCCGTGCTTAAGGAGAATCTCGCGCACTATATAAACCTCTATGCGACATGGTCCTCCTATACACCGGAGGAAAGCGGCGTTGCCGTATGCGTAGCCTCCGTATACGGTCATACCGCCCGCGCCGCCGAGGCTCTTGCGGATGCCCTGCGCAAAAGCGGCACAAAAGCGGTCGTATATGACCTTGCGCGGTGCGATATGTCCGCCGCCGTAGCCGACGCCTTCCGTTTTGACCGTTTGGTTCTGGCTTCTCCCACCTATAACGGCGATGTGTTTCCCTGCATGCATGCATTTCTGCACGCCCTTGTTTCCCGCAGCTTCCGCAATCGCCGCGTAGGGCTTATAGAAAACGGCTCATGGGCTCCCATGGCGGCAAAGGTCATGCAGCAAGCCCTCTCCGCCTGCGAGGGCATCGAGTTCCTGCCCGCCGTTACCGTGCGCAGCGCCATGAACGACCAAAGCGTAAAGGACATAAACGCGCTTGCTCAAGAGCTGCTCAAATAAACAAGCCTTCGGCATATATGCAAATAACGGAGCCTTTCGGCCCCGTTATTATTATATTTTCGCCTCATTCCCGGTGCGGCCCGTGCCGTTTATTATATATGCCCGCTAAACCGCAACGACACACTCCGCGCTCATTCCCCAAGCAGTACTCTGCGGGCGTTGTCTGAAAAAATATCCCGCAGAATATTTTCGCCGGCGCCTGCAGCAAGCAGTGCCTGCGCAAGGCGCGGAAAGCCTTCAGGCCCCTCCAGTCCCGCAGGCAATGCGGAGCAGCCGTCAAAATCGCTGCCCAGCGCAAGGCATTTTTCTCCGCCCATATCTAAAATATGCAGCGCGTGCTTCACAAGGCTCTCCATCGTGCCGCCGCAGAATTCGCTGTAAAAATTCAGGCCTATAACAGATCCGCGCCTTATAAGCGCCCTTATCTGCTCATCCGTCAGGTTTCGCCTGTGCGGCGTAACGGCGTCGGCACAGGAATGTGTCACTATCGGCAGCGGCGTATTGTCCAGCACCGACCAAAACGCTTCCCGCCCCGCATGAGAAAGATCCGCCCGTATACCGTTTTTCTCAAGAAAACGCAGCACTCTCTTTCCGAAGGGGGTCAGCCTGTAATCAACGGCACAGCTGCCGCATATCGGGCCTGCATGGTTCCATGTAAGCGTAGCATATACCGGCTTCACTCTTTTAATAAGCTCTGTGGGTATTTCCGGGTAAAAATAGTCAAGCCCCTCAAATGCGCCGTAAACCCTGCACTCTCCCATATGCCCCTGCAGCTGCTCCAGCACGGCCGCCTGCTTTTCCACAGCCGCAAGCTGTGCCTCGGTGCGCGTATCCCTGCCGCAATAACAGGCAAAGCACGCCCGCGTTACCCCGCCCCTTGAAAGCGATTCGGCATTTACACTCGTTTTTCCCGGCTGCACCGAAGTTCCCGCCAGCTTATTAAGCACATCCGTGTGCAGGTCAAATACCTCAAACCGTTGTGTCATATTTCTTCTCCGTCCTTAAGTTTACACGCCGCAAATATGCATACGCAGCGCTCCACCCCGTTATGCCCCGATATCCGTCATTGTCCCTATAAATATCGGCACGGAGTTTTCAATATCCACCAACATATAAACAAACGGTCTGTCCAGATGCACCTTCTTCTCCGGCTTGGGCTCTATGTGCGATGTACCTCCATCCACCATTCCCACAAGCGATGACGCTGCCGCTTGCGTGCCCTTATCTCCCACGGATATGCGGGTTTTATGAAGAATTTGATTTATGCAGATATTTTCTCCCGCCGCACCTATTCCGGTAAAGTCCGCCAGTTCGGGGGAAACCGCTCTTTTCATTCCCATTTTCTCAAGTATTCCGCACAGCTCCGCCGAATACTCCGCCTCAAACTTCGGAATAGCCGCATCAACATAAGCGTGCTGCCGATTCTCAATTAACGCCCGCAGCGCCTTTCCGTCCAGCGAAGCGATGTATTCCTCAAGGCTTATTCCCTCTGCGGGAAGCAGCGCCGCAAAAGCATATTTTCCGCCGTAATACTCCTTCATAAACCCTTCGGCATTGTCCCCCTCAATATAGCACCGCTCCAGGCTGTACATGTATTCGGCTTTGCGCGTTTCTCCGTTTTCCTTTGTAAACAGCCCCTCTTTATATCATCCTCTTCATAAATACTTGCCCATTCCGCCTTAAAGGCAAGCGCGTTTACAATATACATTATTGCCTGCTGCGGAATTTCATCAAGAATTTGGGGTATCATCCCTTCCGTTTTATTATTCACCCACTTGTTTATATCCTTGAGTGTTTGCTCGTCAAAAGCGGTTTTGTAAATGTCCGCGCCGTAATAATCCGCATTCTTCTGCAAAAAGTCCCTGTTTACCGTAAAGCTCTCATCCTGCGTAAACCATACGGAATCGGCAATGCTCAGCCTGCACTTTTCCGTCTGCGAAAGCATCAGCATAAAGCTGCCTACATAGGCATTCAGCTCCTCCGCCGGCATCCCCAGCACCGCTTCCATCTCTTTTAATGTCTCCCCCTGCGCGCCGTTTGCCGTCATTGCCAGCGCCACAAAAACAGACACCGGAGATATCAGCGTGTTTTCCCCCTTTTTATTGCATTCTTTCATCAGGCGCATTGCAAAATCCGCCGCACACTCATTGGCCTGCGTCATATTGCCCATTGCATCCACCTCGTTTGCGGTAATGCCCTTCATAAGGTTTTGTGCGCGTATATCACTGCATCCGCACAGCCCCAAAATACACACCGTCAGCACGATAGCAACAATTCCCGTATGAAACTTTTTCATAATCCTTCCTCCTTAATTATGTCTTATGTATAATTATAGCATACTCTCTCTGCCTTTTCCACCCCTCAAAGCAGAAAAAAGCAGCGAAAACGCATATTTTTCGCCGCTTTTTTATTAAAAAACCTATCTCTTCTTTTCTGTTTTCGGTCCTTATTGCTCATTTATAATACATAGCCCAACACGCATACCGCCTGCAGCAGGCTGCCTATGTCCACGAAAATATGGAATACCGTGTGAAAATATCTTTTTTTGCTTCCTATTCCGTACAGCACTGCCCCGAGAGTGTAGGCTATTCCGCCCCACAGCAACCACATAAACGCCGTCCTGCCTATTGTCTGCACCGTCTGCTTAAGCGCAAACATTATGCACCAGCCCATTAAAATATAGCATATCATGGATAATACTCTGTATTTGCGGTGGTCTATTGCCGTAAATACGCAGGCAAATACCGCAAGGCCCCATTCCGCGGCAAACAAGCTCCATGCAACGGCCGGATACTCCGGGCGTATGCTGCATAGCAAAATCGGCGTATAGGTTCCGGTTATCATAAAATATATAGTGCAGTGATCAATAACCTGCATTACCTTTTTGCCCATACCCGGATGCAGCCCGTGATAAACGCTGGATACGGCATAAAGCGCCGTCATGCTCAGCCCGTATACAATTCCGCATACAACGCCGTATATATCTTTGGCACAAACCGACTTTATCAGTGCCAAAATTAGGGCAGTAATTCCTATCGCGCCCCCCACTATGTGCGTTACCATGTTTGCGATATCCTCGCCTCTTGTGTAATCCGGCAGCTTCCTGTCGGCCAGCCTGGTTCTCTCCATACCTCTCCCTCCTGTCAGTATTCGCACTTTACAAGCCCGTCTTACTTAAATCCACAGTATTATTAAATAAATATGTTTATATGCGCATATTTGCATTTTATCATCATCCGGCTACTTATGCGTTCCCTCAAAAAAAAGCGCCACCGCTCCCGGCCCGACATGCGCCCCCGTAACCGGCTCATAGCACACTGTGATATCCTGCCCGCAGAAGCCGCGCTCTTTAAGCATTTCCAGCAGCATTTTCGCCCCCTCCGGGTCGTCGGCGTGGGCTATTCCCACCGTCGCACCCTTGTTTGCCGCGAGGGCGGCGTAGCGGTCGGCGAGGGAAGCGAGGGCGGCGCGGCGGCCGCGGGCCTTGCCGCAGGCGACTATTTTTCCGTTTTCATCCCCCGTAAGTATGGGCTTTATACCCAAAAGTGTGCCAACCCGTGCCGCAATACCGCTTATTCTTCCGCCTTTTCTTAAGTGAATGAGATCGTCCACCATAAAATATTGGCACATTTTGTGCCGCGTGCTTTCCAGCATTTCCGAAACCGCTGCAAGGCTGCTGCCGCCATCAAGCATCTGCACCGCCTTAAGCACCTGCAGGCCCTCGCCCAGAGATGCCGCCAAGGTATCCACCGTTATGATGGTTCTTTCGGGGTACTGCTCCCGCAGCTCTGCCGCCGCGCAAAACGCGGCCTGCGCCGTGCCGCTTATGCCGCCCGACATACCTATATACAGCACATCCTTCCCCTGAGAAAGTGCCTTTGTAAAGGCATTCTTGAAGGCATCGGGGTTTATCATGGAGGTGCTTACCTGCGCGCCTGCTCGTATGCGCTCGTAGTATGTGTGACCGTCAAAATCCGTTTGGGGATCCTGATGCTGCTCCTTGCCCTCGATGCTGTAAGCAAGGGGAATAATGCTTATCCCCTTTGCGAGGGACGGTGTGAGATTGGCCGAGGTATCGGTGAAAAGCACCGTGTCTACCCTGTCTGTTATATTAAAATCCGTCATTTCTGCCTCCTTTTTTTGCCGGCACGGCAAAATAAGCCGCTGAATTTTTTAATGCAATATTACAAATTCGGCATATCTGCGGCACATTTTTTGTGCCGCGCGTGCCATTATTTTGAGCTGCGGGGATAAATTTGCCCCGAACATTTATCATTATAGTCATGACGCAGAAAATGTGAATCCAATTATCGGTTTATACGCTCTACTGTAAGGAACACATGATTCTATTTGAATTTATACTTCGGTAGAGTCCGTTCGGCGGCTCTCTACAAATATGAGAAATGCCCGCTGCAGCGCGGTTTTTTGCTGTATTGTAAATGTACGGAGAAAACTTTTGAAAAAATCAGCCAATGCTATGCGGCATTTATGCGATCAGCCCGCGCACTAATTAAAATAGATATTTGCGTATAAATCTTTTTTCTTTCTGCCGATTGTTCGGATTTATTTACCGCCATACAATAATTGCAACACATAAAAGCGTTAAAAAACACAAAAAATACGCTTAAAAAACAGTTAAAAAAACCACAAAAAAATAATGCAAAAATTTATTTACATAAAAAAACAAGACGATTAAGGAGTTTTACATTCGCTGTACGAAAAAGTTAAATTCGCAAGTGATTGTTACACCAATGCAATACTTGCGCAATATTTCCGCAGTATTCCCGCAATAACATTTTTTGCATTCGGGGTATTGACTTTGCATGGGCAATATGGGATAATATTGTCAAACGTGAATGCATTTTTTGCAAAGCCGAATATTAAAACGGAGGTTTACTTATGAATGTAACAACACTTAACAAACGAATCATCCCAATATCGAAACGGATTGTCCGATGTTGTACGGCAATGCTGCTTGTGATTTTTATCCTGCTTACCGTACTTCCGGTTTTTGCGCAGGAGGCTGTTCTTAAAGCCGATGATATTCCCGAAGCACTTACCCGCGCGCAGCTTGAAGCGCACGGCGCAATAAGACGCCTTTATGATAAAGAACAGGGAGATAATGATTTTATCTTTCTTAACGCCGACGGAACGGTTACGGAATACGACTTTTCCGTGCCGGTAAAATATAAGGACGAAAACGGAAAATATAAGGATAAAAGCAATAAAATAAAGGAGTGGAACGGGGAATACGGCAACACGGCAAGCGATGTGGAGCTGCGCTTTCCAAAGCAGCTTAATTTTATAAAAATAAAGCATAACGGCCGCACGGTACGCATAAGGCCGGTAACGCAAGCCTCTCCGGGGCAGCTTCCGGCGACGGTGCAGGATAACTCCGTAAGCTACACAGGCGCCTTCGGCGAGGGCACGACTTTGCGTTATACCTCCACAATGAGCGGAATAAAGGAGGACATAATTCTTCAAAACAGAGGGCGAAAAAACAGCTTCAGCTTTGAGGTGCGCACGGACGGTCTTGAGCTTAAGGAAGTAAACGGCGTATGGGGCATATACGACGGCGAAGCTACGGTGTTCTGCTTCGGCGACCTTGAGGTAACCGACAGCTTTACGGGCGAGAATGAGGCCACGGACGATTGGGACGCGCACAGAACCTACGCCGAGGCGCAGGTAAGCGCGCTGTCGGGGGATAAATACATATTTACAATAACGGTTCCGGATGAATATTTGCAGGCAGAAACAACGGTGTATCCTGTGTATATAGACCCTTCGTTTAACGTAAGCCGCACATATATAAAGGATACCTATATAGCCAAGGGCTATACGAACAACTATGTAAATTCCTCCCTTGTGGCGGTGGGCTACGGCACCAATGCAAAAAATGTACGAACCCTTGCAAAGATAAGCGATATTTTGGGCGGAAGCAGCATTCAAGGCAGAGTAACGGGTGCATATTACAGTATGTATTGCACCTCGGATTATTCCAGCAGCCCTACGGTGGACACATATATGATAAATGAGGGTGTAAGCTGGAACCCCGCCGCCGTTACATGGCAAACTCCGCAGATACGCTTATGAACGGCAGCACAAAGCTCAGCACGCTTACGGTAAAGGGTGCGGGCAGATATAATTTTGATATAACAAGCGCGTATCAGGCGTGGCAGACGGGCACGGAAAACAACGGAATAATGCTGCGCATGACCACCGAGGTAAGCGGCAAATACCGTCAGTTTGCTTCGGCAAACGTAAGCGATTCGTCAAAGCTTGCATATATAACGGTTTCCTACGATTCCGTGGGCGCCGGCATAACCGTTAACCCGCAGGAGGCCTACATGACGGTAGGCGAGGTTAAGCGCATATCTGCTCTTGCCCATTCCGTAAACGAAACGATTACATGGTCCTCAAGCAATCCGAGCGTGGCCACGGTGGATACAAACGGCAACGTTACCGCGCACAGCGCCGGGGATGTATTTATAACGGCAACGGGCACATATGCCGGCAGCAGCGCCACCTGCGGCATAACAGTGGTGGCAAAGGGCGTGGACAGCGTTACCCTGCCCTATCGCACGCTGTATATTACAAACGGCAAAACACTGAACATTCCCGTGCGCATAGCGCCGTCGGATGCAAGCGTGCAGGAGGTTATATGGTCCTCGAATGATACAAGAGTGGTAACGGTAAGCAACGGCGTGCTCAGAGCTGTCGGCAGCGGTACAACAACGGTAACCGTACGCAGCGTTCAGGGCGGCAAAACGGACAGCATGACTGTTGCGGTTCCCGAGTTTGAGGACGGTACATATTACCTAAAAAACAAGGCGACAAAAAAATATCTTGATATACAAGGCCCGTCAAACGAAAGCGGAGCAATAACGCATCAGTGGAAAATGCACGGCTATGCTTCCCAGCAGTGGGAATTTGAGCTTCAGACAAGCGGATATTACAAGATAAAATCCGTACACAGCGGGTTATATCTGTCGGTGGAAAACAATTCCTCCGAGCAAAACACGGCCGTAGTACAAAAGGAATTTAACAACGGCTCCGGTCAGCTGTGGAAGGTGGAGCTGCTTAATGACGGGGCGTATAAGCTTACTCCGAAATCCGGCGAAAGCACAAACCGAGTGCTTGCCAGCGCATATTACGGAGTTATTGCAGACGGCATAGCGGTACAGCAGCGCCTGTTTGTAGATGATACGAACTATAAGGATGAGTGGATACTGATAAGCCGCAAATTGGACATCGTAAACTATTATGATTCTTCCATAGCAAATACTCCAACTCAAGCATATATTGATGATGCAGTTAAGTTTATGAGTGATGTTTTTTACAGAGAATTTAAGGTTACTATTAATAACAAATCGATATCCCGATACAGCAATGCATTAGCTGACCAATGCTCATTGGGAAACAATTCGTCGTGTGGCAATATATGCGGAGAACACTCACAGCACCACAAAAATATTTATTACATGGCGGAGCAATTGTATAACGCTCCGCGCGATGACAATCATGTTTATGTAATGTGGGCGGATAGAGATTATGGAGTATATTGTGATGGTGTGCAGCATGCACCGTTGACAGCAACTATAGCTGTTAACTATTCAAGCCGACCTGTAATAAATTTTCTTACGCTTAAAGCCAGCGAAGCTGAAAATGCCGATAAATCAATGGCCAAAATGTCGATTGTTCTTGCGCATGAGATGGCACATGTATTTGGACTTTCAGAGATATATGGCAGCGGTACAATAGTTGACAATAAATTGCACGAAGATGTGGAATGTGTCATGAATAAATATGTCGAATATTCAAATGGCGAAGATGACAAAATGGTTGAATTCTACAATAAAATCAAAGGTCGGAAAGCTCATGCTTTTTGCTCATCATGCACCCAACAATTAAAGGAACTTACCCAAAAAGTATTAACGGAGGGCAATAAACAATCATGAAAAAAAACGGCATATTGCTGATAATGTTCGCTTTGATTTCGGCGCTGCTTTTAGGCTGCAGTCCCGATGCAAAAATGCAAGCCGGCAAATACGGTATAAAAACCGTAGAGGAAAACGAAAAATACTATCTTGAGTTTTATAATGTTACAAACGACAACGATGAGGGCTTCGTATGCAAATATTATGCGGCAGGGGTGAAGTTTGAAAGTGTTGCCGCAATACGCGCCTTTTTAGAAAACCCAAGCAACGATGAAAATCGCCCCAAAGACATTGACACAGAAAACATGTATAATTATCTCAGCAGCCAAATAACAACGGCAGGCGATACAACGTTGCGCGCAGAAATAATGAACCCTAAAAAAATACGGCAGCCGGAATTCGGCGCGGAAAGCAAGGTTTCGGCGATAGTTTTTTACGGAAAGAATTACTCAATGAGCGTTGACACAGCGGGTAAGCGCACGGTAGTTACGGTATACGATAATACCGACGGAAGCTATGAGTACGATTATAATCAGGCTAATGAAAACTACAGCGCAAGCCGCGACAAAAGCGATACCGTTAAGGAAACAAGGGTAATTGACGGTGCCGAGCGCGAATGCATAGCGTACAAGACAACGGGGCTGTCCGGGGAAGCCTTGGAATTTCTCTGTACACGGTATACGGTTGAGAAAAACGGTTATAAGGCCGAGGTATACAGAAGAATAGAAAACGGCAAGGACGAAAAAACACATATTTATATTGCAGATATTAACGGATGCAATTATATTATTTCATTATCAAACGACGGCGATGCGCTTTTTGTCGGATATCCCGGACGAATGCTATCCCGTATTTTCAAAGTAATTTTTAAGATATAGCAGATATGAAAATCAGCGGCCTGCGAAAGATTTCGCGGCCGCTGATTTATTATTTATAAATGCTTTTGTTTACTCCGCTTTAGGCGCGTGCTCAAGAAGGTATTTTTCCGCCTCGGCGCACCAGAGGTTATTGCTGCGCTTCATGATTTCGGCAAGGCCGGCAAAGAGCGGATCGGTTTTGCCCTTTTCCTCAAAATCGGCTATGGCGGTAAGCTCAAGGTTGATATTGTTGTATATCAGCTTTTTGCCGCCGGGAATCTTGGGCAGATTGAGCGTGGTATCGATAACGGCGTTAAGACCTCCGATATGGGTGACCATAACGGCGGGATTAAGACGGCCCTGACTCATAAGCTCAAGGGATTCGATCATATCCGCAGTGTTTCCGCCGGAGGTGCCTACGATATGGGTGGAGGCATAATGCACATTGTAGAAATTGAATTCCGCCTTGAATTCGGTATTGGTGGGGCCTGCAAAGAAGTTGAGGCAGCCGTCCTTACCCAGGATTCTGTCGCCCTGCTCCACTACGGGGCGCACGGGGGCAAACACAAACACATCGTCATAGCCGGTGCCGTCGGTAAGCTGCATGAGCTTTTCTACGGGATCGCCCTCGCCGGTGTTGAGATATACAAGCTTGATTCCGTCCTTAGCCGCCGCTTCGGGGGTGAAGATGGAAGCCGCTCTGTCCAGACGCTCCTGATTGATATCGGTTACAACAAGCAGACCAGGACGGCGGTCGCCGTGAAGCGCATAGTCGATAGCGCCCAAGCCCATGGGGCCGACGCCTGCAAGAATGGCGCATTTGCCGCCCTCCACTATGCCCATTTTATGAACATAGCTGCCCTGTGTTGTATGATACTGCGCGTGGAAGCCGCCCACTATGCAGCTTGAGGCTCGGCCAGAGAGCCGCAGAAGAAGGCTTCGCCGGTATACTTGAGCAGGCAGTTGTATTCCATTACCACTGCCGGGATGACCACATAGGTGGCATCTCCGCCGATATAGCGGTAGCTGTATCCGGGAGCTGCAAGAGAGCCCTCGTTATTGATGGCGGGCTGAATGGAGAACTTGTCCCCTGCCTTGAACTGATTTGCCCATTTGCTGCCCACCTTTACTATTTCGCCGCAGAACTCGTGACCGATTATTACCGGATTCTGTGCAACATCATTGGGGACGCGCTTATGGTCGGGGCCCTGTATGCTGGCCTTATAAGAGGACATGCATATGGAATCGGAAATGATGTGGGCAAGAATTTCGTCTTCCTTTATTTCGGGAAGCTCAAACTCCTCCAATCTGAGATCGTTTTTGCCGTAAAGTCTGACCGCTCTGGTTTTCATGTGATAACCTCCGTAAATTAAATCGTTTATTTTTCCGTTTGTTTTTCACTTTTTTCGCTTTTTTCGTTTGTTTTATATTCCCGACCTTCGGGCTTATTGCGGCAGAAGCCTAAAGCACCTGCACCTTTTCGTTTTGCGCCAAAGCCGCGACCTCTTTATCAAGCCCGGAATCGCTGATGAGCACATCGATATCGGAAAGGCGGGCAAAGGTAAAGGGCATGCGCTTTGCAAGCTTTGAGGAATCCATAAGCATTATGCGGGTGCGCGCCTTTTCCATTACCGCCGCTTTAAGCTCACACTCGGAAAACGCTCCGCTTGTAAAGCCGGTTTGTATATTGAAGCCGGAGGCCGACATAAAGGCGATATCGATATTTATGCCGTTTACAAAATTGACGGAGTGAACGCCCGATGCGCAAAGGGTACTGTGGTTGAGATTGCCCCCCACAAGGGTTACCGTGGTTTTGGCGCGGCGCGCCGCCTCAAGGGCAATGTTGGGGTCGGCAGTGATGATATAGTAGTTATCATCGGGAAGCGCCTTTACAAACTGGAGCACGGTGGAGCCGGAATCAAGATACATGGCGCAGGAGGGCTGTGCAAGGCTGAGCGCCTTGACGGCGATTTCCTGCTTTTGATGCGTATGCAGCACGGCGCGGCGGGAATAGAGATCCTCGGAATTGACCCCCGCACGCGAGGCCGCAACGGCGCCGCCGCGGGTACGGATGATCTGCCCTTTTTCCTCAAGAAAAGCCATATCACGGCGCAGCGTCATATCCGAAACATCGGGACAAAGCTCGGTGAGCTCCTTAAGCGAAGCCTGTCCGCAATCCTTTATATATTTAAGTATTCTTTCTCTTCTGTCGGAATACAGATCAATCCCCTCCTTATCATTGTTTTATTATATATTCAAGGCGTGCAATTGTCAATGCAAAGTAACAGATAATGTTTATAATTCACAGAGTTTGTTGTTATATTTGTGCGCCCCTCGGGCGCGGCGTATATGCGAGTGTATATGATAAAGCAGCGCGGCAAAAAAACGGGCGGCCGGACGGCCGCCCTGAAGGAGCGCACAAAAGCGCGGGAAAACGCTGAAAAACGAGGAAAAGTGCGTTTGCCTTTCGGGACTACTGTTTTTTGCCGGCCGGCTTTACCCCTGCGAAGGTTATTATTGTCATTATGAGAATGGCGCCTGCGGCAATGGCATAGTGATACCATTGCAGACGGAAGCTGCTGCCCCCCGGAGCCGACGAGGGCGAGGGCGATGTGCTGCCGACGGCGCCGTTTGAGGGCACAGGCTCGGTGAAAGTCACGCATTTTTGCGCAGCAGCCGCTCCCCGTTCCGTCCGCTGCTGTCGGGATTGCTCCGCTTGAACGACTGCGCCTTGAATGACTGTGCTGCGTTCAAACAATGCCGTACGGTTTGCCGCCCTGCACGGCACGCTTCCCGTTGCGACTGCCGTTGCGCTCGCCAAAGCCGTAAGGACGCACAGCGCCGCAAGAGCCGCCGCAAGTTTTTTTGCGAAAAAGGCGTTTTTTCGGTTTGCGGCGGTATTGTTGTATGAATTGCGGTTGTTTTTCACTTTTTTGCAGCTCCTTTTTGCTGTTTTTGCCTATGCGGCTTTGATTTCCGTTTTATTGCTTATCTTTATTGCTTTTTTACTGTTTTGATGCGCATTCCCGGTGCTTTTGCCTTGAGGGCGAATATGCGTCCGTGCGCGGTGCGCATTTTTTTCTCGGCCTTCATATCGGGCGCATCATAGCCGTTGGGCAGATAGATATAAAATTCATTGCCGTCGCACCTGCTTATATCCGGGGATATTTGTATATTGAGCATGCCGCTTTCTTCCTCAAAGCTCTGGCTGAATATTCCGGCGCCGCCGTATATATTGCAGGCGGCAAAGAGGAAGCGCGGCTTATCCTCAAGCGGCGATGCCGCAAACACCTCGCAGCTGTGCCCCACGGCGTTTTCGTAAACTATTTTATCCTTTGCCACCGTTACCTCGCGCGCCCAGGTGCGCAGGCAGGCAAACTCGCCCGTTATACCTGTTTTTTCCGTTTCCAGGATAAGATCCTGCATACGGTCGTCAAAATTGAACAGGGCGGCGATGACGGAGCCGTCGGGATTTTTATAAAGAGCCGGCTTGGCTGCGGAAGCTCGAAGAAATCAACGGGGCGCGCCGCCCGGCCCAGCGGCGGCAGGATGAAGGAATACATATCCCGTCGGTCGGCGCCTATACGCTCCATCTGCTCGTTTATAAGGGAGCTGCCTCCGCTCATGGCAACGGCCGTGGCCCATGTGCGGGCCTCGTTATAGGTGACATCGAAGCCGTCGTTGAAATCAAAGCCGCGCACCACAAGGCCGTCGGGATCGTTTACGAATATCTTGCCGTTATAATAGTACCGGCAGCTTATGCTGCAGATACACATTTTAATAATTTCCCACGCGGTGGGGGCCGACTTCATTTTGCCCCATATGATATCGGGCGTGACGCGTATGCCGTTGAAAAGACCAATGCCCTCGGATATAGGAGCGCCGCAGGCAAGAAGGAAGGCATCCCCCACCTCCTGTCTTATGGCCGCTATTACCTTACGGTATACGGCGGAGGCGTAATCCTGCTTATATATTACAAAATGCTCCTTGCGGGCAAAGTCGCTCAGCTTAAAAAGCGCAAAGGTGAGAAAATCCAGCTTGAAATACTCGGCGCCGTACTCTTTATTGCAGCGGCGAAAAACGCTGCGGATGTGCTCCAGCGTTTCCCGGCTGTCCAGCTCCAGAGTATACACCGGGTCGGAGCCGCACATATAGGAATTATCGGCCTCCGGCGTATTCTGCACATGCTTAAGACCCGGATGCCGGGTGAAGAAGCCGGAATCCCGGCTTGCAAGCAGGGGTGCAAGCCACAGCCCGAAGGTGAAGCCCTGCTTGGAGAGCTCATCGCCCAGAGTGCCCAATGAAGGAAATTCCTTTTCTTTGGGCAGCCACTCGCCGCAGAAGCTGCCGCCGCGCTGCCAGCCGTCATCTATCTGCACGGTATTGCACTTTTTAGCGGTAAAATAGCGCTTAAGCTCCTCCCCCGCCGTGCGCACCTTCTGCTCATCGACATTCTGATACCAGCAGGACCATGAGCACCAGCCGGTGGGAATATCAAGGCGCGGAATATCATAATGCTCCTTAAGCTTATCGATGTAGGTATCGAAAAATTCCCCGCTGCTTTCGGGCAGGCAGAACAGCATTTTCTCAAGGCGGTAGCTTTGATTTATAAAAAGCGGCTTATCCTCCATTGAATGGCGCAGGAAGAGCTGCCGCCCGTCAATGCGGATATAGGTGAAGAAACGATCCGCCGTTATAAATGCCGCGCCGAAAAGGCTGCCGCTGTTTTCATAGAGCACGCAATCCCTGCTGTGGCAGCAGCCGAGGCTTTTAAGAAGGCTTACCTGCGCCACATCGTTTGTGGTATAGGCGCTTACAAAAACCTTGGTATCATCGGAAAAAATATACTCGGGAAGCTGCACCTGCATATCGACAAAGCGCACCGGGCGCTCCGCCTTAGGCTTAAGGGTGATGCCGCAGGTGCGGCCGCGGGAGCAATCCTCCCACGAAAAGTGTGCGCCCGTATAAAGATCCTCAAGGCCGGTCTGCCCGTCCTCAAGGGGGAGTACGCTCTGCGTGCCGTCGGAATAGGTAATGATAAACCTGAAATCAAGCTTCATAAATAAACCGCCCGTTTAATGGATTTATCGCGGTTAGGGTTGCGACAGGAGGATTATATCATTACATTGACCGCGGGAAAACGCCCTAATGTTGCGCAGGGCGGGATTTTTGTTGCATGATGGCGCAGGGCTTATGAAAAAGGCTCACTTTTCCGCAGGCTGCGCCTCTTTTCTTGCCTCAAATTCCTTCGTGAGCTGTTCAACGGAGTACAGCACTCCGGCATTATCATAGAAGAGCTCATCGTTATGCCGGCGGTAAAGGCCGTATTTTTCGGAGATGATGTTGTTTTGATCATCAAGGAAAAGCAAGACGGTATCCTTTAATTCGGCGGCATCGGCATAGCGGAAGGTGACGCGCTGCGGGCGGTTCATGGAATCGCGGGAAATGACGGTTCCGCCGAGGGAGTAGGTTACAAGATATTCCCCGTTTTCCATGGCGGGATTCCCGAAAAGCACTCTGTCCACCTTGAAGGTGTGCTCGGTATACACAAGCGGCATGCCGTCGGCATATGTGTTATCGCTGACGGTGACCTTTGTTTTTTCCGAACGGCCTATGACCACGCTTACGGCGTTTTTTACAAGAAAGCCGTGATCTGCCGGAACAATGCCCGCGTTAAGGGTGACACTCTGTCCGCCGACCGGAAGGTACTGCGTAAGATAGGGCAGAAAAAAATATCCAAGTGCAAACAAAAGCGCAAAAAGCACCGTGAGTACGATGGTGGTGGGCTTGACCGGCGGCATGGAGGCGGGTTTATCGGATGCACTCTGTGCGCCGTCGGGCGGCTGCAAAGCCGCATTATCGTCCGGCTGCGGCGCCGGTACGGCGGTGTTATCCGCATTTACGGCCGCAGCGGTCTTCTCGTTGTCCGACTGCGCGCCATCGCCTTCGTCTATGATAATTTTATTGAAATCGCCTGAAAATTCGTTGTTTTTCATGGGCACCTCCGCAGATAAAGCATACAGTTATAGTAGCAGACTTCACCGGCAAAGTCAACAAAAAGAGCGCCGCAGCGCCGCATATATGTCCTGTTCCGCATGGATGCCCGCAGGCACCGGGCGATTATCTTTTTGCGGCACACCGGCGCAAAGGCATTGATTGTTTATGGGCGATATGATATAATTTATATATAAAAGTGAGCATGCGCTGCATGTTCGGCAGAGGCGGCGCGCATAATTGCGCACGCGCGGGGAGAAAGCATGAAAAGATTTTTTACGGAAAAGGTTATAAGCCTGGGAACGGCTGTTATTATAATTCTGCTGTGCACAGCGGGCACATATCTTGTTACGGTTTCGGTGTCCTCCGGTTCCGCATCGATGCCTGAGCTGCCCACCCTGCCCCCCATAAACACCGAAAAGCCCATAGCGGACGATGAGGAATTGTTCCTGTACGCCTGCATTGACGCATTCAACGGCTGTCGCACAAGCCGCGTGCTGCAATGTCTGCCAAAGGAAGGCACAGTGCGCATGACAGCGTTGAGCGGCAGCGGCACAGTGCTTTGCTATCTGTACGATGAAATAAAGGAATATAAGCCTTCAAGCCCTTCCGAGCTTACCGCGCTGCTCGGCCTTGCTCCGAACACTGCGGCGGAAAAAGTTATTATATTTGACATTCCGAGCGCATGCGTGTTCCGTCCTGCCTTCAATACCGATTGTACCTCCGGCGAAATACCGGATACGCAGTGTGCCTTAAGCGATGAACAGCAAGCCTTTATAGATTCAATGATAATCGCGGCGGCAGAGAAAAAAATCGCCTTTACGCGGCGCGGCTTCAGCTATAATTGGAAAGGAAAAGACTGCTACGGTCTTACCCAATTTGCCGCAAACCCGGCCGAAGGAACGATAATTGCAGAAATGAGCATGGATGCATTTATTGCTTCACTGGATAATTAACAGAACATCTATCAACGCTAAGGATGGTTTTGAGTTGTTTGTCGGTTTTAAAAAGGCTCTGAAAAAGATGACCGGCTTCCGGCTGGGCTTGGGTATATGCGCAAATAAAAAACTTATGGTACATGGCTTTGGTAATATTCTTTTATTGAGATATTCCGGCTTATGCGGTACATGATTATAGGCGCAGGCTGCATGCTCTGTTTTATGTGCGCGGCGATTTACAAGATATATTACTGCATGGTCAAGGGAACTGTATTAGGATACAGAAAGCTGCACCCGCGTAAAAAGAACAAAACCGCCGCATAAGATTTTATGCCGCTTAAAACGCGAAGACATCAATGTATAACGAGGTTGATGAGTTTGTTGCCGATATTCCATGTCCAAAGCAGCATTGATAATTTTTTTGAAATGCAAAAATGCCGACGGTTATTCACAATCGGCACGGTTGTACTGAATGTTTTGTCGTTTGAAACTCTCCGCTTGGCCGCAGTCGAATAATCATTTCGCTTACTTTTTCTTTTTATGCAACGGTTCTCATGGTTACAGATTTCATCACTAAGCGTAGCTGTGGAATCGTCTGCTGCATTTGCTTTGGAAATTTAATCATTCTTCATAATAATCTCTTACGGGAAATAATCATTGACAAACCGGCTCCTTCGTGTATAATATTCAAGTCGGCAAGCAATCACGCGCCGCCGTCATACTATACGGAGAGGTATCGAAGTGGTCATAACGGGGCTGATTCGAAATCTCCTTCGGCTAACGGAAGTCCGACTTCCGCAAAGCCTTTAACCGTGCGGGTTTCGGGCACTTACCCGCCGCAGGCACACCGTGAGTTCTAACAGGAATTCTAATACAACCGAATATTTGCGTTAATCTCGGCTTTCCGAGTTAACATACATGGAGAGGTATCGAAGTGGTCATAACGGGGCTGACTCGAAATCAGTTTGCGAGCAATCGCACATGGGTTCGAATCCCATCCTCTCCGCCAGCGGAACCCGCATAAACCCAGTGTTTATGCGGGTTTTCCATACCCATATTGCAAAAAGGTAAGCAGCATCTATATTGGGGAGCAAATCTCAATGTGAATTGCGCATTTTGCTCCCCAATGTTATATCTGCATCTTTGAATTGGCGGAAAAAGAAAGAGCGCAAAATAGCGGATAGAGCAAAGGCAAAACTTCCTTATTTCTTGCCGTAATGTAAATCGCGCCTTTCTAAATCGACTGTCTTATGATATAATAATTACGCCACTTGAACGTAAAGAGGTGTTTTGATGGAAATTACATCTTATTTAGAGCTATTGAAAAAGCAGCGCAGACTAATGACGCAACAGCAAATAAGTGCAATACAGGAGCAAGCAAGACTTCATGCAATTGCTTCTGAAAAGATGCAAATCAGAGATCGTCTGGAAGAACGCTACCGTGAAGTATTTGCTAAGGGCTTTGAAAAGCTTTCGACAACCTCAAATGTGCTTGAATTACTGCCTGATTGCGATACGGATGCAGACAGGCTGAAAGCGTTGATTGATTGCGTACAGGACAGCACCGCACCAATTCACGATATAACTGCTGCAATAAAAACCATTCCTGAATTTTCAGAGTGCGAAAAGCTGAATGTCGAAGTGGGCAAAGCGTATTTTGAATTCTTTTGCGCAAATGATGCATTGAACAGGCGGATTGACAGCGACAGAAGTGTTCTATTTACGCCGCCGTACCGAGAAAGAATGCGCCAATTGGCTGATGACGGCGTTTTGTTATATTTTCTCGAAACGCCGGATCTGGCACTGCTGGAAGAAGAATGCACTTCGGATTATATCTTGGAATCGTTTTCTTTCGCAGATTATTTGGGTGCAAGAGAGTTGCTATCAACATTTTATCAAGTGCCGAATCCCGGGATTCCGCTGCAAAGGAAATTAGAAGATGCCCATGAGGCACTCGAAATGATGTACAATGGTTGCTATCGCAGTGCCGCAAGAAACTGGTTTGCATTGATCGAGCATGAGCACAAGCGCTGTGCAGATATTTTAGAAGGGTATTGGGAAGTAAAGAAAGAATATAAAAACGGTGGTCAGCGCTCTGAAAAAATTTATATGATTGTTAACGCCATGATGGGCGAATGGGATACAGAGGCATGGAACAAGATTGATTCCTACTATAAAAAACTTACAGCAAACCACAAAAGCTCTGATATAACATTAAACCGCAATTCGATCATTCACGGAGATTACTACAGCGATGCAATTGATGTATCGGAAAAAGACGCCCTGCGGCTATTCTTTCTTTGGATAAACCTCAGAGTAATGACAGATCACCTTGCCTTTATCGAGGACTTCATAAGAAACAGAGTACTGCTTCTGCCTTATTTTTGCGAGATAATTCCTTCAGATTGACTTTATAGAATTTTTGTGGTATCATATCCGTAGCAACTTTCGGCCAAGCAACGGCGAAAGCCAGGAGGTTGCTGATATGGAATCTAATCGAATGAAAGATCCCGAATTGGCCGATTTTCTCCGCAACAGTATCAAAAAATCCGGATTGACCTATGAGAAGGTTGCCGAGCAGCTTAACATAAGCGTTCGTTCGGTCGGTTATTATTGCAGCGGAGAAAGAAAACCCGGTCAAAAAACATTGCTCCGTTTTGTGCGGACGATGAACATCCAAGCGAAAGATATCCCTTTCTGAGGGGTATCTTTTATTTTTTGAACCATGCGGTTCATCGACAGTTATCGGTTTCTACTATAGAATATGAGTAACAACTGAAAAGGAGGTACTCAAAATGTCAAAGTATAAGACCATTGATGTGTGGAACCGGGTTTTCGGTGCGAAGCAGGAGGCGCACGATTATACCGGACGGCTGATGAAAAAGTCCGCCTGTGGGAATTCGAACAGCGCTTATCACCCGACGCTCGACCACATTCGCCCGCTTTCCGCCGGCGGCTGCGATGTCCCGGAAACATCATCATTTGCCATCGTGATACCAACGAGGAAAAAGCAGATCACTTCCCGCACTGGAAAGCGAACGGCGCGCGTTTCCACGCCGTCAGAGTAAAAGGCTCCCGTGTGGAATACGAGATTATTGAAGATTGAGGAGGAATTTCTATGAGTAAGCATTTCTTCGATTATGACGACGGTGATTTTGCGCACACCATTTCCGACAACATGGCAATCGACTCCGACGGCAATATGATGATGCGCATGGGCGATAATATGGCTATGGACATGGACAGCGGAGAGCTTCACATTATTTCGTCATGGGATGATGAGGACGATTAAAAAATCGTTATAAATGAACACCGCAGCCCCGACCTTTCAAATGAGGTTCGGGGCTGCGGTTCTGACACTGCGAAAACCGACCCCGATAAAGGCATTCCCTTATTTCCATTGCGTTTCCCTTAAAACACGGTGCAAAATAAGGGAATCTTATTTTGCTGTTCTCATAGTTTGACCCGACAGAAACAAAAAAATGCTGCCCCACCGTTTCCGGTGAGGCATTAATTATGTACTTTCTTTCATCATTTTTCTTTTCTGCCGCCGCTGTTCGTTCTCACGCTCACGGCGCTGTATGTATTTGAATTCCCGAATGAGTTCCTTATATTTTTCCGTGCGCGGGTGCGCCAGCCTTTGCGGTGAAGTCATAAAGCCGATAAATTCCGCTTTGGCGCAGTACTGTATAGTGCCGAGCTTGATGCCGGTTAAGGTTTCTTCCCGTATCCATTCGTGGATGCGCTGCGGGCTGTGACCGACAAGTTCCGCCGCCGTCTGCGTGGGCAGAGCCTCCGGCAGCTCTGCCCACTGCGAATCGAGCCACCGCCGAAAGGCTTCGCAATTTTCCGGGGTGGCTTCAAACATCGGGAGCGGATGCCATTCGGTGCGGTTGGAGAACATCCCGCTCAGTTCCGATAAAAATCCCGGCTCGGTATCCATACGGGTCTTGAACCGCACCGCGTCCTCTGTCCGCACCCGATATTTATGGGTTGTGTGTCCCGTGTTTTCGTGCGGGATATAGTTGTTGTCCATCAGATATTTCATTTTCCGCGTGGAGATGTGCAGGTACTGGCGAAGCTCGCTCCCGCTCATAAATTCTTTTTCAGTCATATATAAAATCATCCTTTCTGTCAGCAAAAATGCGCCCCAGGTGGAGCGCATTATTCTTTTGCTTTATTAAAATCACATCGGCGCTTTCCTGTTTCTTGGACTTATCCAGATGGGCATAGATATTTGCCGTGGTAGACAGGTCGGAGTGCCCGAGGAAGGTCGATACATTCAGCAGCGGCACATCCTGATTGATGAGGATACTGGCAAAGGTGTGCCTAAGCTCATGATTGATGAAAATCACAGTGATTCCAACTTTGTCGCCAGCTCTCAAGCGGATGTCGGAAGACATTGATATAATGCATATCAAAAAGTTTATATTGACAACGCATTTACTTTGTGACATAATGATATTGAAATGACGCGTCAGTAAAATAAGGAGTAGCAAAAATGGCTCAAAGAAGTATTCAAGGCGACCAAGAACTCGGGAGAAAGATTAAGCATAGGCGTAACGAACTGAATTTAACGATAGAAGAAGCTGCCTCGAGAGCAGGGGTAGGTACAAAAACTTGGAGTCGCTACGAAGCGGGCGAATCCATTCGTCGGGACAAATGCAAGGGAATTTGCAAAGCACTAAACTGGCGTGATTTCCCTGATGGGAAAAGTGATGCTGAGAAGAAATCTCTGATTGAAGAATACCGGGATCATGAAGCTTGGTCTCAGTTTCTTGCAGATAACTACGGGCCCGGAGCTGCCATGGCTTTTGCAATAGGCAGCGATATCCTGCTCGATTATATTAATCAGGATCAATCAGATCTCGCATCCATGCCGTCCGGTTCACATATTGGTCAACTGAACACATCATTCATTTCCGGGGAACTCCCTCCGCAGTTCTTGATGAGGTATGACTACGAATTTCTCTATAATATGAAATGCGTTCTTCTCAAATTAAGACGGCAGGCAAAGCATGGTATGCCGATAATTGCTCATAGCATTTTGGAAGAGCTGATTATTTATTTATGCAATGAAGAAGCACAGGCGTTTATCGAAATCGGCGCAGGTGCGGATGAACTCATTGATAACGAGCATCTCAATAATTCAAAGGATTGGGTCTTTGATATGTTTGATGATATGGATATCATCACTTTCCTATATTCTAATGTGTATCTGACTGAAGATCTCCCGTTTCATTTTGAGCATTGGAGTGACCAGCAGTTTTATATGGGTTGATTTTGCACTCAGCGCAATTGAAGCCAGTGAAATACAAAATGAACATGGAGGAAACTAATGTTTGAACAGATGAAATGGGAAGATGTTTATGAACTTTGGAGAATGTGCGGTTATCATTTTCCAAAGGTGCTTACAGAACCTGTATCCGCTGAAACGGTATTTGTAGAATACAAGCAAGATGGTTATTACATCTACGGGTACGATTGGCTTGAAGTTACAGAAGCCCAGGAAAGAAAACACTTGATTGAAAAGAATCCCGCACAGTTTCTGTATTTAACAAAACCCACCAATAAGGGAACAACTCAAACTGCTGAAATGTTGATGGACGCTCGCAGCGAAGAGGAACAAGCCGCCATCTGGATAGCCGCCACAACCAAGGAATTGTCTGAATACAGCATCGGAAGAAATTTGGGATATTATCCACAAATACTGCATATAGCTGCATGCGAATTCCTTGGAACTCGGTATTATTTGTGGCACCATGCAATGAAAAGACTGGTACCGGAAATTCTGATTCCTTCGTCCGTTTTAGATAGCATTGTCTGTAAAGATGCAAAACCCGTTGTCGGACTTGTTCAGATGAACACCGTATTGCTTAAGAGCACTTGGAGCATTCTGCGATATTCCTCTTTGAAAAATGGAGAAACTCCAAAATCTTCCTGCCGCATAAACCTGGAATAATTTAAATCGATTGCAAAAACCGAGCATACAGTAACAGCAATTTTGATTCCGCCCCTGCATTTGCCTATACGATTTGGGTGCAGTCCGGCATAATCGGTGCTTTTCGCGCACTGCCAAAAGCGTGATTTTGAGGCGAAAAAGTGCTCGGTTCTATCAAAAATTCTAATAGGCTTTTCATAAAATCCGTTAGAACTCGGCGAAATCGGAGGAGACTCTCGGACTCGGATTTTCACTGCGTTTTCGATGCGAACGGGTGCGGAAAGCCTTGAAAAAGGCAGGCTCACATAAAGACACTTTCAAAAAGTGACCGGTTGAGAGCAACACAACGCCACAGAGATTCAAACCTCTGTGGCGTTGTGCTATTTTTTATAGCTAACAGAAAAATGATTAAAAAATATTTTGATCTTTGATTAAGGTTGCGGGCGTAACAGTTACTGCAAAGTGATTTTATTCTACAATGACAGCGTCCGTCAGTCTGAAATAGTGAGCAGTATATTTCCGCAAAAACAGCGAGATACAAAAAAATACGGTAAACGAAGGAATACAAACTGCCACGGTAGCCGCCGCAGCACCGAACAAGCCTGCAGTTTTGTAGCCGATATATGTGGCGCTGTTGATTGCAACCGGTCCGGGTGTAGACTCGGCAATGGCTACCATATTCAGAAAGTCGTCCTTTTCGATCCATTTTTTGCGCTCTACAAATTCATTTTCAAGCAGCGCAATCATTGCGTATCCGCCGCCGAAGGTAAAGGCGCCGATTTTAAGAAAGGTGAGAAACAAAGTCCACTCTTTTCTCATTGCCGCACCGCCTGTCTTTTACGGATAATAAAAAGTATAACGATACCGAGAGTGCCGCAGGCGATAATGAGTCCGTACCAAGCGATATTCAGCCCTTCCATTCCGAAAAGATTTTCTATTGCATATCGGTTCAATTCCTTGTTTCCTCGCTTTTCTCAGTCTGCCCGCAGCATCCGGTAACCGACGCCGATATGCGTCTGAATGTATTGCGGACTGTCCTTTTGCGGCTCCAGCTTTTTGCGCAGTGTCGCCATAAATACTCTCAGGGAAGCAATATCGTTTTCCCAGCTGCTGCCCCAAATCTGCTGCGTGATATAGGTGTGCGTCAGCACCTTTCCGACATTATGAGAGAGCAAACACAAAAGCTTGTATTCAATAGGGGTCAGGTGCAATTCCTCATTTCCCAAATAAGCGCAGCCGGCGGAATAATCAATTTTAAGTTCACCGTTTTGAAAAACGGATGATTCCGAATTGCTGGTTGCCTGCAAAAGCAACAGTCTTCTTTGCGTGACACGAAGCCGTGCCAAAAGCTCCTCTACGGAAAGGGCTTTGTCAGATAGTCGTCCGCCCCGGCATCCAGCGCCGTGATTTTGTCTTTATCCTCGCTGCGCGCACTGATCACAATAATGGGCATATTGGACCATGAGCGGATGCTTTCGATCACCTGCGTACCGTCGATATCCGGCAGTCCCAGATCCAGCAGAACGATATCCGGATTATGGGAGGTCGCCTCCATAATGGCACCGCGTCCGTTCTCCGCGGTCAGGTAGCGGTAATCGTGAGCCTTTAATGTTGTTACGATCAGATTGCGGACGGGGCGGTCGTCCTCCACAACCAGAACAAGGGGTTTATTCATTCAGAGTCACCTCGCTGAGCGGTAAAGTAAAGGTAAATACACAGCCGTGCGGGACATTGTCGGTAAGCGTCAGCGTTCCGCCGTGCAGCTCGATGATCGATTTACACAAGGTAAGCCCGATCCCAAAGCTTCTGCGGCTGTCTGCAACGGTATTTTTTCCGGTGTAAAACATCTCAAAAATATGCGGCTTCATATCGTCGGCAATTCCGTTTCCGTTATCGGCTACACGGATCACGGCATACCCGCTCTGTTTCCGCACTTACGCAGATCTCGGAGCCTTGTTCGGTATATTTCAAGGCGTTGTCAATAAGATTGACGATGACCTGCACAATAAGCTGTGCGTCCATACGGGCAAGGATCAGATCGTCGCACCTTACCGTCACCTTGTGTCCGACGGATTTTTTCTTTAAATGCGAAACGGCTTCATTGATTACTTCGTCTACAAGCTGGTCGGTAAGCTCCAGCTTCAGGCGTCCGTCATTCAGCCGTGTAACATACAGCAGATTTTCCACCACGCCGATCAGCCATTCGGAATCGTCATAAATATCTTTATAGATCTGCTGCTTGGTTGCTTCGTCCAGGCAGTTTCCGTTATGCAAAAGCGTGTCCGCATTACCCGAAACCGAGCAAAGCGGTGTGCGCAGATCGTGTGAGATCGACCGCAAAAGGTCGGCGCGCAGCTGCTCGCTCTTTGCAAGATCTGCCGCCCGTTCTTTTTCTGCGGCATTGTGTGCATTATCCATCGCCAGTGCGCATTCGTTCACAACCGACAACACGATGCTGTTTTCAAAGGAATCAGGCTTTTCGGGCTTCATCGGTATTCCGATCACCCCGTAGACTCTGCCGCCTGCACGGATCGCAAGATAAAGACATTCGGATTTTCCAAACTGTGCAGTTGTTGCTCCTGCACGGCGACCGTTTTGAAGCACCCATTCGGCAGCCTGCCGCTCTGCATCGCTTAACAGCTTTTCGGTGTGTGCGTCTTTTTTTTCGGCATACAGCCGCCCGGTCGACATTCCGTTTTCGCCTTTCGTATAGACAACAATGCTGCGGTCAAGAAGCCTGGAGAGCTGCATACAGGTCACGCTTAAAATATCGTCGTTGCTTTTCGCTTTTTGCAACAAGCGGTCGGTGTCGAACAGCACCTGCGTGCGAAACGCAGAGCGAGCCGAAAGTCTTGCGTGATCCTTAAGCTTCGAGGCAAGCGTGCCGGTGAGAACGGCGGCTGCCAGCATAACAGCAAAGGTAACGGGATAACCCACGGCATAGGTCTGAAAAGATAACCGCGGTTCGGTAAGGAAAAATCCGAACAATACAACACTTAGAAGTGAGCCTGCCATACTGCAAAGGTATCCCTTGGTCAAACGGAGATCATCAGAACTCCGAGAATATATACCGTAACGATATTGGTATCGGGAAAGCCGAGATGATCGAACAGAAACCCGATCGCCGTGCATACGGCAAGCGTCAGTCCGGTCATGGCAATATCCCGCAGCGACGGTATCTCTGCGCCTAAGAACAGACGGTGTCTGTGCGGCCTTGTGTAGTTCAGTGCATCCGGAATAATGTGAATGTCAACATCAGGGGTGGAGGAGATCAGCTTTTCGGTGAGAGTCGGTTTCCCGAACAGCCCTCTGCGGCGGGCGCTGCTTTGTCCGATTACAATTTTAGTGACATTGGAAAGCCGGACATATTCCGAGATCTGTAGCGGCACATCTTCACCGTGCGTCATAACGATCTCGGCGCCGAGCCTTTGCGCAAGCTGTATGTTCTGCGAAAGCCGGGACTGGTCCTCATCATTTATGACCGTATCCGTCTGTACATAGATGGCGGTAAATCTTGCCCCCGGCACTTTTGCCATTCTTGCGGCGGTATGTATGATCCTTGCGTTTGACGGCGAAGAGGAAAGGCAGACAAGGATATGCTCGTCTGCGTCGAATTTTGACTGTTCGGTTTGTATTTTCATCCGGTTCACCGTCCTTTTGCTTTCATTATACATCAAAATCGTGAAATTTTCTACCGCAAACTAAAAGCCGTTCTCCTGTCCGTCGGAAAGGAGGATATCGACTTTTCCGTGCGTATCCCGAAAACGGTGGATCTCGCTTAAAATTTCGCTGTCGGACAGTCCTTGCGGCAGCAGGACTTCGGAAGGCTCGCAGGATTCGTTTTCCTTTAACAGCGCCTTTCTGTTTTCTTCAAGAAATCGATCCAGCCTGCCCATAAGAAAAAATCCGAAAATAAATACGGCAAGCAGGCTGACAATCAGCAATAGCTCGGCCACTCCCATTCACCTCTGTCAAATGCGAAAGCACTTTTGCAGTTCCTTGTATGCGCCGAGAACCAAAAGTGTGATATTGTCCGTAAGAACGGTGTCCGGCGAAACCGCCATATTGATTTTTCCATTCTCCTTGGTCGCCATAATATTGATGCTGTATTTTCTGCGGATATCCAATTCTCCGACGGTTTTGCCGATCCATCCCTCCGGTACCTCTACCTCAAAAATAGCGTGGGCTTCGTCGATCTCAATATAATCCCGAATATGATCGGCGGTGTACCGAATAGCAGCCCAATTTGCCACCTGTTTTTCCGGATAAACGACCTCGTCCGCTCCGTTGCGCAAGAGGAATTTCGCCTGCACATCACGCTCGGCACGGGATACCACCATTTTTGCACCGAGCTCCTTCAGCAAAGAAGTCGTCTCAAGCGAGTTTTGAAAATTCCCTCCGATGGTAACGATGCACACATCAAAGTTGCCGATACCGAGCGACTTCAAAAACTCCGTATTTGTGCTGTCTCCGATCTGTGCATTGGTGACAATCGGCAGAATCTCATTGACTCTTTCTTCGTTGCTGTCCACCGCCATCACCTCGTGTCCGAGCTTATTCATCTGCAAAGCAATATGCTTACCGAATCTGCCGAGGCCTATCAATAATATATTTTTCATAACAATAGCTCCTTATCCGACTGTGATCTTTTCAAGCGGCAGCTTTGCACCGCTCTGATTTTTATTGGAAATTGCCGCATAAATCAGCGTAAGTCCGCCGACTCTGCCGAGATACATTAAGACGATTAAAATAAGCTGAGACAAAATGCCGAGCTGCGGCGTAATTCCGAGCGTTAGTCCGACCGTTCCGACGGCGGACGCCGTTTCGTAAAGACAGGTGCCAAGCGGCAGACCTTCTGCTGTGCTGATAATAATTCCGCCGATGAAAAACAGCAGAAAGTATATTACGGCAACGGTTGCGGCATTTCTTGTTGCCGAACCATCTATGCGCCTGCCGCAGGTTTCGGCATCGCCCTTTTTGCGGCAGACGGAAAATGCGTTCAGAACCAAAACGGCAAGCGTGGTCGTTTTCATGCCGCCTGCCGTGGAGCCGGGCGAGCCGCCGACAAGCATCAGCAGGATCATAATTGCCTTAGAGGAACCGGTCATAGCAGAAAGATCGGCGGTGTTAAATCCGGCAGTTCTCGGTGTGACGGACTGAAAAAGCGAGGCAAGGATCCTTTCACCGAGCGGCAGCCCCGTGAAATCGCAGAAGAAAAAGAATACTGAGGGAGCGATGATCAAGATCGCCGTTGTTACCAATATGACCTTGCTCTGCATCCGATATTTTTTGAAATGCCACTTGTTTGTGCAAATATCATCCCAGGTCAAAAATCCAATACCGCCCACGATAATTAAAAGCATAATTGCAATGTTTATTGTCGGATCTCCGATGTATTCCGTAAGAGACGGGTATTGGTTTTCAGCGGTGCCGAGTATGTCAAACCCGGCATTGCAAAAAGCGGATACCGAATGAAATGCTGCCATCCAAATTCCTTTGAAGCCGTAGTCTTTGCAAAATGTCGGCAGCATAGCAATCATCCCGATAAGCTCGACAAAAAAAGTTCCCCGCACAATAAAGCGGGTCAGGCGGACGATCCCACCGACCTTTGGGGCAGAGATGGCATCCTGCATGGTGCTGCGCTGCATCAGCGATATTTTTCTGCCGGACAGCATGGCAAAGGTCGCCGCGACCGTCACAACGCCGAGTCCGCCGATCTGGATCAGCAGCAGTATTACCGTTTGCCCGAAAGCAGACCAGTAGCTGCCCGTATCCTGCACGACAAGTCCCGTGACGCAAACGGCAGAGGTCGATGTGAACAGCGCTTCGTGAAACGGCGTAACAACACCCGTACTTGTTGAGAACGGCAGCATCAATATCAGCGCTCCGAGCACTATGACGCCGGCGAAGCCCAAAACGATCAGCTTAAAGGATGACAGCCGCTTTTTTCTATGTATAATTTCAGGCATATATACTTCTCCTGTTTTTGCTTGTTTACAAAGAGTATACCGTGAAATATAAAAAAACGGTGTAATGATCCGGCACTCTGTATTAAGATTGCATTAAGATGCTCATTCTTAAAAAAACAGCGCAGAGTGTAGCAAACGGCACAGACAAAGGCGGATCGTTTGTAACCGTTGTGCGGCTTGAAACAAAGCTCAGAGCCACTCTCACAGAACAACAAAAGGCTCTGCTCGAACAGTTTGAAAAAGCGGATGCAGAAATTTCCGACAGACACGAGTTGCAGGCATTCACAATCGGGTTTCGATTGGCGGCTCGGCTGATGATGGAAGTGTACGAGCCGACATCGGAATTAGAACCGTAACAAAAACACAATAATCGGAAATGGGATCGCACGATCCTGTTTCTGTTTCGAAAAAATATACTGCGGCAGGCAGAGGATATTACAATCCTTTGCCTGTTTTCTTTTTGCGGATAGCCCCGCAGTTTTGAATATTTTGTAAATTTCCTGTTTTTCAAGGAATAGAACACCCGATTTTTCGGCTGAAAAAGTGAGGGGATAAATTTTCAGCGCATAGCCGAGTGTAGTTTTTCTTTTGGACAAGTGAGAAAAGATTTTGGTTGTAGCTTATAGTATTTTTTCCTTTGGATAAGTGTAAGGATAAAAACTTGGTTGTACCCTATCCACTTTTTTGCCATGAAAAGTAGAGGGCAAAATTACATAACCATTCGAAAGGAGTTGGTGCAGATATGATTGCAGCCATGCAAAAAGAAAATTTCAAGGAGGAAAAAGTGACAGAAAAATTTTCGATCATCTCAAACCGCATAAGCGACTACCGATTAAAACCGAGAGATCTCGCCGTCTACTGCTGCCTTGTAAAACACAGCGATAAAAACGGCGTCTGCTTTCCGTCACGGCGGCTGATTGCCGAGGAATGTTGTGTTGATAAAAAAACAGTGGATGCAGCGATTATAAGTCTTGAAAAAGCAGGGCTTGTAAAAAAGGAAAAGCGCCGCAGGCAGGACGGTTCAAACACAAGCAACGCCTACACGGTCAAGTTATTTCGGTAGTGTAATTTTTTCGTACAGGGTGGGGTAAGAAACGGTATTGCAGAACTATACCCATAGAACTAAACCCACTGAGTATATATTACAGCAGAATAAAGAAATAAGGAGTAAATATTTTCTCTGCCGAAACAGCCGCAGAAAACGCCCTGTGTGCCAAGCGAGCGGAAAATCGAGTAAACGCCCAACCGAGCCGCGCAAAGGCGAAATACGGCGCTGTAAACGGCGTGTGCGCCCCCCTTTTTCTTTTCTGCCGTGAAACTGAAAGTTCTGCATAAATCAGCTGTTGTTTTGAGGAATTACGCCTTATTCCGCAAAAAAACGCAGCGGTACGAAAATAAGCAGGAGAAAGCCGAGGGGTTGCGCTGCTTCCCCTCGGCGGCTCACAGCGGACGGCAACGCCGACCGCTGGGGGCTTTGTGCGATATTTTGAAGATGCTTATAAAACTACGGTTTAGGGGTTGCTCCGATTTTATCCTCGCTGATTTAGGGGTTGCACTTTTTACAGCGAAAATAGCGGCATAAAAAGAAACATTCCGGTCCCGTTATGGGCGGAATGTAAAAATACCAAACAGCCTTACGGCGGAAAGGAATCTATGGAAAATACAGATAAAAACACTTTCAAAAACATGGCGGAAAGACTCAAACTTCTGCCGGAAAGTAATATAAAAATACAATCGGACGATGAATTTGATTCTAAAACTTTCAGGTGTCTGCAGCGAAGAACATTTTACAGTGTTTCAGAAAATAAAATGGTGCAGAGCAAAAAATATCGGATCGGTCGCATGAACTATATTGTCAATTCCTGCTTTGAAATTGAGCCGCAAAACACGGTTGACAACGGTATCCGATACCTTCTCGGAATGGAAATGCAGGACGGTAAGGTTTCTTAAAAAATCGTCTGGACTTTTCAACCGATTGAGAGTATATTGAGGTTGCGGAAATTTTCCGCAGCTCTCAATCGGTTTGGCTGAAAACAAGGAGGGTAACATGATACAGTCAAGCCAAAAAATAACCGCTCTGTACTGCCGACTGTCCCAAGAGGATATGCGGCAGGGCGACAGCGACAGCATTGTCAACCAAAAAATGATCCTTGAAAAATACGCAAAAGAAAACGGCTTTGAAAACACACAGGTGTTTGCGGATGACGGTTACAGCGGAGTGAATTTTGTTGAGGTAAGATAACGATACCTTTTTTGCAGAGGGTGTTATCTTACCTCTTTTTGATGTATGTTAGATAGCATAACTCTTTACGTCGGCTCCTATCTGTCTGAAATAGGAGATACTTTCAGTAGGCTTGTCGCCTGTATCAACTCTGCCGACAAAGCTATAAAAGATTTCGATTTTGCGGGTGTTCGTTTCCTTATCCAGTTCGTGAATAAGAATACGGTCAATAAATTCATGGACGTTTTTCGTAGGTCAGTTCTTCAATCGCTGTGTATCTGCGTACCAGTGCGACAAACCTTTTTACGTCCGCGCTGCGCTCGGTGGCGTTGTCGATTTCCTGTGACAGCTCCGCAATCCTCCGGGTCAGCGTCTTTTTTTCTTCATCATAGCCGGAAGTCAGAAAAGCAAATTGTTCATCTGAAAGTTTCCCTAAAGCGTTGTCCTCGTAGAGCTTGCGGAATAAGATGTTCAGCTCGTTAATACGGTTCTGCGCCTTGTCAAGTTCTTTCCGCTGCTGTGTCAGCGTCTTTTTGTACTGCCTTTGCGCTGCACTCGTTGGCGGTTTCGATAAACTCCTGTTCATGCTCTTTCACATAAGACGTTACTCGCTGCAAGTCTGCAAGGACAAGTTCTTTCAATACGCTTTTTGCGGATATAATGCGTAGTGCAGAGCATATCATTTCTTGCCCGGTTGCGGTAGTTGCCGCAAGTGTAGGCGTGTTTCCGTTCAAGCGTCCCGGCTCCGCGTACTGCATACATTTTGTAGCCGCAGTCCCCACAAAAGAGCAGCCCGGAAAACAGGTCAATTTCATCAACCTTTGTCGGGCGTTGCCGGGTGGCAATCCGCTTCTGTGCAAGTTCAAAGGTTTCTTCATCAATCAAAGGTTCGTGAGTGTTGGGGAAGAAATACCTTTTTTCCTCCGGGTTCTTTTTCGTCTTTTTCGACTTATAAGATACCTTGTAGGTTTTCCCGGTTATGGTATGCCCTAAATACTCTTTCCTTGTCAGAATGTCGTACAGTGTCTTATCCGGCCAGTTGTACCATGCGTTGAGCTGTGGGCGGGGGTGGCGTTTGCTCCCTGTCCTGCGGTAGCGCAGTTCCCCGACGGTCAATATCTCATTGTCCCGCAGCCAGTTCTGGATTTCACACATACGGTCGCCCCGTACATACATTGCAAAAATCTGTTTTACGACGTGTGCCGTTTCCGGGTCGGGTATCAGATGATTGCGGTTATCCGGGTCGATAAGGTAGCCGTAAGGAGCTTCGCCGTTGACGCGCTCGCCTTTCTGTGCCTTTGCCTGTTTGACAGCCCGGATTTTCTTTGAGGTGTCGCGGGCGTAAAACTCGTTGAACCAGTTCCGCAGAGGGGTAAACTCGTTATCTTCCCTCGCTGTGTCTACACCGTCGTTAATGGCAATGTAGCGCACTTCGTATTCGGGGAAAAACAATCTCTATCAGTTCGCCGGTTTTTCAGATAGTTACGTCCCAGACGGGAAAGGTCTTTTGTTATGACGGTCGCCACGTTCCCGGCTTCAACCTCATGCAGCATGGCTTGAAGCCCCTCACGCTCAAAGCTCACGCCGGAAAATCCGTCGTCTACAAAAAAAGCGTGTGTTGAAAAAAAGTGGTGTTCGTCAGCATACTTTTTGTAAAATCAGTTTTTTTGGTTCTGTATGCTTTCGCTTTCTCCGGCTTGCATATCCTCTGGGCTTAATCTGCAATATAAAGCGGTTATCTTGTCTGTCTGTAACATTTTGTCCTCCTTTCCGACGACAGACAAGCATGGTATTTGTACTGTCTATATTATACCACATACCGCTGCCTGTGTCATGTATAAAATGTGAAGAAACGCCCTATTTCCGGGCGTTTGCGGGGTTCAGCTCCATGTCCTTGCGAATGAGCTTCTTTATCTTTTTATCCAGTGTGTCCGTTGCGCGTTCACTTGCGGACGAACATACAAGGTAAGTAACTTTTCCGATTTTATGCTCCGTTGTGGTAACGGGCGTCTGGTTTTGCGTCAAAGAAAATCCCCCTTTCTTTCGCAAACATATAATACAGTCTATGAATAGCAGCAAGTCCACTATTCAAGAAAACAAAGGCTTTAATCGGACGGTTATTAGCATAACCTCATGGGAATTTCACCCCGGCATGGTTCTCATGCAGCCCTACCCATTGCCTGCGACGCTCTTAACGCTCGGACTGTGGCTGTAAGGAAGTATCATTGTATATTTTGCGTGTCGTCGCCCGCAAGCCGCTACACTTGCTTTCCGGCGCGGTGTTGGTCGCTCGGCTGTCCGGGCGGGGATAACCTCACCCGGATAGCGTCATGGCGCACCCACCGCATGGCTCGGCGCAAAAAGGAACGTATCCGATTTGCCCTATGCTGCGCCGCCGTTATCTTGCGCCGCTTTCTTTGTCAAGGTTCAGAATGGCTTTGCTGCCGCGTCAGCAGCGGAACGGAAAAGGGGGAGAGAGAAAGCGTCCCGCCGCTGCGGTTTATTCCTCTGCCTTAAAGGTGAGGACAGCCATCATCAGTTTTGCTTGCAGCCGTTCCCGAATGTCGTGGTCTACGCCAAAATAGACGTTCCCGCGCTCGTCGTACAGCTTCCGCATGGAGAGGCGGGCTATGTAGCCGCTGAAATGCTGCAAGACAATCTTCATAGCGTCCGGGTCGCCCTTTGTCGCTGCCAAAATGACAGGATAGGGAACAAGGGCTTTTTCCGGGTAGCCGGGTTCGTTACCATTCGTCCCATTCATCAGCATTTTCCTCCAGATATTTTTTTAGCAGCTCAAAAGAGCTTGTCCGCCTGTACTGTATCGTGCTTCTCGACGTATCGAACAGCTCCGCAATCTCGGTGTCGTTCATTCCCTCGAAATAGTACAGGAGTACGGCTTTGCGCTTTTCTTCCGGCAAAGTACGGATTGCTTCAAGAAGCAGCTTCGGCGTGATTTTCTTCCCGGCTCTTTCAAAGGCGATTTCCCCTTTGAAATATTCATCAAAGGTATGAAGCTGCCGTGCTTCTTCTAAGGTCAAGTCGGAAAAGGTAATCTCCCTTGCCTTATGCCTGTGCAGCTCTTTGTGAGCGTCACACGCTTCATTGTGCAGTACCGTATTACAAAACTTCTGGAAAGCGCACTGTTTTATAAACTCCCTGCGATTAGGTTCCACATTCTCACCCCCTTTCTCGTTGGAAAGTTGGTGGTGCTTCCCCCTTTTCGCGGGGCAATACTGCCTTTTGAAAAAAACGCCGAAGATTTTCGGATTTTTTTCAAAAAATTTTTTGAGCAGCAAAATACGCCTGTCCGAAAAGCCCGGACAGACGTATAGGTATTGTAAGCGGTATTCAGATGATTAGACAGTTCATATTGATAGACGTAGTTTTCCCCGGCGGTGGTCGGGCTTTTTTTGATGTGTCAATGACCGTCGGATTTTGTCGATATGGTATGTGCTTCATGGCGGCTACCTCCTTTTAGCCGCCGCTTTTAACAGTGATACCGCGTCATTTCATTAGAAGATAAAAAGAAACGGCGGCTTTGGTTTTTCAAAGCTGCTGCGGAAATCAAAGAACGACAAGCAACAGTTCTGATTTTGCTCCAATATGGTTATTGGGGGCACAAATTAAATCAAAAAAGAGCCGATAACAGCAGTATTTCAAACTGCATATTATCGGCTCTGCGTCTGTGCGTCTGGCTCTTTTTAATTAAATTATTTTTTTGTTGTTTTTTTGGCTTTATTATATGTATTAGCTAACTGTCCACAAGCTGCTTTTAATCTCTCTACCATGAGAAACTCTCATGGTAACTTCAAGTCCTGTTTGCTCTAATTGATGTTTGAACGCAACCATTTCTTGTTTTTGTGGTGCTCTAATTTTTGAATTACTCGTCGGGTTGTATTGCAGCACGTTAATCATAACATTTTTGCCCTTAAACCATTTTGCAAGTTGCCTTATATCTGAGGAACGGTCATTTATACCTGGTAAAAGCAAATACGCAAATACCACTTTTCGATTATGCCTTTGTGAATAGGACAATGCTTGCTTAACAACATCTTCAATAGCGTACATGTGCATATGAGGAATGATGCAGTTTCTCGCAGCCTGTGTTGCTGCATGTAAAGATATTGTCAACTGAATTTTTAGATGTTCTTCGCGCAATTTTTTTAATTGATTAACTGGACCAACTGTTGATACGGTAATGCCGTCGGTTGGAAAGTTAAGTCCATTTCTATCTCGAAGAATATGGATTGCTGCAATCAAGTTGTCGTAATTGAATAAAGGTTCTCCCATTCCCATAAAAAAACGATACGATTTACTTTTTTTGACGTATCAATATGACCTGTTGCACAATTTCAGATGGTGTTAGATTACGAACGAAACCATTGCGTCCGGACTCACAAAAAATACAGCCAACAGAACAACCAACTTGCGTACTTACGCAAACAGTCCCACCATCTCGCCGTTTAATAAAAACCGTTTCAATATACCTGTTATCTTTCAATTCATGAACATACTTTTTCAGTATCGCTACTTTTATAGACTTTTTTTGTTGATATTGATAGATTTTTGTGAAATGGCTGTTTATACAATTCCGCATATAAGGCTCTTGCTTTATCCTCTCCAATTACTTCCTACATTTCTTTGTAAGTAAATCCGTATGGGTCATTCAATATTTCCGTAAGTGTACTTTTAGGTAAGTGTTTCATTTAATATCCTTCCTTTTGGTTTTTTTCAGAGTTTTTGATTATGATTTCTAATTTTTTTCAACATCAATGATATGTGTTAATTTACATTTAGGGCAGAAAAGAGGAAAATTTCTTAATACCGTATTATAAAAATACTTGAACCCTCGTCTTTCCGTTACAAATTGGACATTTTATCCAATATTTTTTTCAAGCATAATATTTCTCCTTTTGTGCAAAAATACAGGTCAATTCTCAACATGAGCATTGACCTGCATTTATACATATAACACTACAACAAAATTAAGGCATAGTTTTTTTATACTATGTCTATACATCGTTAGTTTTGTTGTATAGCATACGCAAAATAAGCATGACAAAAAAGCCCATATTGAAAATGGGAAAAATCTTTTTTGATTTCAATGCTTATCGAATACGCATGCTATGTAACATAAACATTTCCCCCTTTTAATAATACTATACAAAAAAAGCGGCTAATTGTCAACATATACATATGAATTATTTTGGCTAACTGATTGAATTGTGTAGACATATCCAAGAAGAAAGGGGAACAGTAAAATGTAACAGGGTGAATAACTATGGCAAAAAGACCAGTACCGAAATACGATTTCAAGGCTTTTGGGGCAGCGATAAAGGCGGCGCGGACAGGGCGCAAGGAGAGCCGCAAGAAAGTGAGCGACGAAATGTTTATCTCGCCGCGCTACCTTGCGAACATTGAGAACAAGGGGCAGCACCCAAGTTTACAGATTTTCTTTGAGCTTATGCTCCGCTACAATATATCCGTAGACCAGTTTCTTTGGAAACGCCGCCAGAGAAGAACACGCAGCGGCGGCAGCTTGACGCGCTTCTTGACGGTATGAGCGATACAGGCATACGGATTGTGAGCGCAACGGCAAAGGAGATAGCGGAAGTCGAAACAGAGGGCAGATAAGAAGTGTCCGTCAGAATTGAATAAGGTTTAGAGAGCGTTGTAATCTTTTTTTGAGGATTGCAGCGTTTTTCTTTTGCGGAAGTTTGGCAAAACCGGGCATAGCTCCGTAGTAAGGCATAAGGGGATATAAAAACATTCGTAGCAAGCATAGGAAGCGGGTACCCACTTCCGTATTTTTCCTCCCGCGCTGCGGCGCGTCGGTTGAAAAATTGCTTGATTGGGAAGTGTCCCAAACCCTCGGAACGGAAAGGAAAGGAGCGAATACATGAACGGACGCAAAAAGAACGGTGCAAATCAAATTCAGAGTGACGGAAGCGGAACGGGATTTAATACTGGAAAAAATGAAGCTCGTACCCACCCGGAACATGGCGGCATATCTGCGGAAGATTGCCATTGACGGGTATATCATTCAGATAGACCATGCCGATATAAAGGCAATGACCGCAGAGATACAGAAAATCGGTGTCAACGTCAACCAGATAGCACGCCGCGTAAACGCGACGGGGAACGCATACCAAGAGGACATAGAGGAAATAAAGGGGGTGCTTGCGGAGATATGGCGGTTACAAAGATTAAGCCTATTAAAAGCACTCTAAGCAAAGCCCTTGACTATATCGAAAACCCGGACAAGACGGACGGAAATGCTTGTGTCCTCTTTCGGCTGCTCCTATGAAACGGCAGATATTGAATTTGAATATACCTTGTCCCAAGCACTCCAAAAGGGGAACAATTTAGCCTTTCATCTGATACAGTCCTTTGAGCCGGGGGAAGTCGATTATCAGAAAGCCCATGAAATCGGAAAGCAGCTTGCCGACGCGGTAACAAAGGGGCAGCATGAATATGTACTCACGACGCACATTGACAAAGGACACGTCCACAATCACATTATTTTCTGCGCCGTAAATTTCGTAGACCACCGCAAATATAATTCCAACAAAAGGAGCTATTACGGCATACGGAACATGAGCGACAAGCTGTGTCGGGAAAATGGCTTGTCCGTCGTCGTTCCCGGCAAGGGCAGCAAGGGAAAGAGCTATGCGGAGTACCAGGCAGAAAAGACGGGTACAAGTTGGAAAGGCAAGCTAAAGATTGCCGTTGACGCGCTTATCCCCCAAGTTTCCAGTTTTGAGGAATTGTTGCAGCGGTTACAGGCGGCGGGCTATGAGATAAAGCCGGGGAAATATGTGTCATGCCGCGCCCCCGGACAGGAACGCTTCACCCGTCTTAAAACCCTCGGCGCGGATTATACAGAGGAAGCCATAAGGGAACGGATAGCGGGCAGACGGGCAAAGGCGGCGAAAGCCCCCAGAGAGCAGCGCGGCGTTTCGCTGCTTATCGACATTGAGAACAGTATCAAGGCGGCGCAGAGTAAGGGCTATGAACAGTGGGCGAAAATCCACAATCTGAAACAGGCAGCAAAGACCATGAATTTCTTGACGGAACATAAGATTGAACAGTACGCGGATTTAGTCAGCCGGATTGAAGAAATGGCAGCGGAAAGCGGACAGGCGGCAGACGCATTGAAGGACGCGGAAAAGCGGCTTGCGGACATGGCGGTGCTTATCAAGAATGTTTCCACCTACCAAAAGACAAAGCCCGTCTATGACGCATACCGCAAGGCAAGGAACAGGGAGAAGTACCGCGCCGGACAGGAACAGGCGATTATCCTACATGAAGCCGCCGCAAGGTCGCTGAAAGCGGCGGGCATTGCAAAGCTCCCGAACCTTGCCGCGCTGCAATCGGAATATGAAGCCCTCCAAGCGCAGAAAGAAGCCCTTTATGCCGACTATGGGAAGCTGAAAAAGAAAGTCCGGGAATACGATATTATCAAGCAGAACATTGACAGCATTTTACAGGCAGACAGGCAGCCGGAACGGGAAAAGGGAACAGAGCGCGGATAAGGATAGCAAAATCCCCGCCGCTGTGCTATGATAGGGCTATCAAAAAGCAGAGGAGCGTTGAGCATGGAAAACCAGAAAATGCCGGAATATGAAACCATACGCGCCGCCGTTGCCGGGGAAAAATGGGCGGTGGAGAAAGTCGTGGAGTGCTACAAGGACGAAATCGACAGGCTATCGACGGTAGCGGTCAGACAGCCGGACGGAAGCACGAAACAGGAAATCAACGAAGATATGCGCCAGTCCATCACAAAGAAGCTGATAGAAGCCCTCCCGCAGTTCCCGCTTGAAGAAATGGAAAAGGGAAATGTCAGATAGGCAAAAAAAGAACAGGGCGCGGAAGCCAGTATATGACTTCCGCGCCCTGTCTTTTTATGGGTGCTGTTTTCGTGAATGTTACGCAGTAGAACGCCATTTTTGGGGGTAAAGGTATAAAGTATCGCCTATCCGATTTTCACGCCCGGAAAGCCCTGTAAATCAAGGGATTTTCCGCGCCTACTGCGTAACAGGGGCGCGTCTTTTCCTCATGCGCTCGGCGGCTTGTCTGCGGGTGATACGTTTCCGGCAGACGGGGCAGTATTTGACACTGTTAGAGGTTGACGCAAAGAACGCGCCGCACTCGGTACATTTCTTCTTATCCCCTGTCTGGTAAAGCTCCGCATAAAGCAGCCTGTCGGCGGGAAGCACCGCAACCCGGAACCACTTGCAGAGAAGCGAATAGGAAATGAGCTGCGGACATACGCACTCGTCCCCGTCGTCCAGTAAGATACAGTTCCCGTTATCATAATTGCAGCACGTCCGGCGCACAAGGGCGTTGACTTTCCGGCTCTGGGGCGGCGTCAGCCGCTTAACCCCGTTCATACTTCATCAGCGGCGTAAATGGGAAGCTCTGCAAATTCCGCTTCGGTCAAAGCGTCCACTTTGGAAAGGGTGCGCTTTGCAAGCTCCCGCATATCCGCGTCCATGTAGGGCAGCGCGGCGTTGACATTCTCAATCAAAGCCCGCTTGCCGCCCTCGTTGTAAATGCTCAAAAGGTTTGTTTCTTCAACAGTCAGTCTAATCATGCTCATACCTCCATATCGTGATTTTTTGTTTTTGCCGCCGCCTTTTTCGGGGCGGTCTTTGCCTTGTCTGCTTTAAGCTGCGCCCGGATAGAGGGGCGGGGCTTCCTTATCTCCCTGTCCCGGTTCTCCCCCTTGTCAATCAGCGCATACGTCCCATGTCTGCCCTCGATTTTGGAAAAGGAAAGGGTCTTGTAGGGCAGCATGGAGAAAAGGCGGTCAGTGTCCTTTGTGGCTGCAAGCCGCATGAACGCCGGGGAAAGCTCTGCCATGAAATGGGTCTTGTTCGGGCTGTTCGGCTCGTAATGCCGCTTCATTTCCCGCACAATGCGCCGCACTTCCGTTTCAATCAGCCCGTCCCGCAAAGCGGCAATATGCGCCTTGAAATCCCCCGGCGAAAGCTGCTCCCGGCTGCGCCGTTCTTCCTGTAAGAGCGATTGCAGCGCGTCCGGGTCGTTGGGTACGGCTTCAAAGCGTTCAAATTTCCCAAGCTGCGGGTCTGGGGTTCCGTCAAAATATCTCCCGGCTTCCTGTACCCTTTCCCCATGCTCATAAATCAGCTTCACCGTATCGGCGGGCAGCTCCTTTTCCTTGACGCGCTCATAATGTTTAGAGTAGTCCAGTTCGTACAGATTGCCCTTGATTTTCCCGCGCTCCTTTCCCGTCAGCTCGATTGCATAGGCAAGAACGCGGTCGCTTGTCTGCTCCATGTAGAAACGCCATGTGTTGTGGGGCGCGGTGTCTTTGAGGAAAACGTCGCGCTCCCGGAAACAGTGCGTCCCGGACGGGCGGCAGAACCACAAAAGTGTTTTGTCCTCCCTGTGGGGGCTTGCCGCCGCCTTTGCGATAATCTCTTTGTCAATGTCTAAGTCGCTCTGGTAAAAGCCTGTGTTCTGCTTCATAATCGCTTCAAGGGAAGCAAACAAATCCATGTTTTTCAAATTTGCTCTGTTCCGGCATGGGTCAGCTCCTTTCCAAGTCCTGTGACTTCTGCTTTGCGTTTTTCTTCTGTGCCTTTTCCTTATCGGCTTTAAGCTGCGCCCGGATAGAGGGCTTCTTTTGGCTTCGCTCCCTTGCCGCGCTCCTTGTCGGCTTTGACAGCGTTAGCCAGGTCAACAAGGGAAATCTGCTCGCCCGCCTTTACCTTTGCTTCCAGTTCGTCAACGGTGGGGGTGTTGTTGATGATACCGTCAATCATGTTCCCGTTCTGCTCTGTGGTCTGCTCGGCGGTTTTCAAGGGATTGTCCCGCTGCGCCTGTTCTGCGGCAACGGCAAACGCCCGCGTCCCATTCCCCATAATCAGATACTTTCCGTCGTCCGACTGGTGGTGAAAGCCATATCCGGCGGCTTCTATCTGCTCCCGGCTCATGGCGGTCACATGGAAAGTCCCCCTCGGTGTCTTGACAGTTTCGCCCGTTTCCAAGTCGTCCGGGGTAAGCTGCTTTTGCTCCTGTAAAAACTCCGGCACTTCCCGAAAACCTACACTGTCAACGAAATGCGCCGCGTCCTGTCCGTCCTGATGAAGCACTACCACGTCGGAAACGGAAAGGCTGTGTCCCTTAAAATCTTTGGGGTGGTCGATATTGAAACAGGTGTAAATATCTTCAAGGGAAGTTTCCGGCGCAAGGGGCGCGGAATAGACAAGCTCATAGTTCGCCCTGTCAACCACATTTCCCGCCGCCTGCAGGCGGTCGTATGGCTCAAAGCGGAAATCCCTTGTTTCGTCCCCGCCCTTTATCTGGTAAATGGAAAAGGTGTCTTTGTCCTGTCCGGCGGTCTGCGCCGTTTCCTGTGCCTTTGCGTAAAGCTGCTTCACGTCGCCCTCGGTCAGCTCGCCGCTTTGAGCTGCCCCATAAGCTCGCGGCATTTCTCCGGCGTTCCCGTATAAAGCACGTCGCCCATTTTCGCCCGCCCGTTCTCCTGTGTCACATAGGCTTGCAAGAGGTAGCTGTTTTCCCGGCTGTCGCTGTAAGGGTTCCGGCGCACTCTGTAAATCGTTTCCGGGGTAAAGGCTTCTTTCGGGGCTGCGCCCGCTTTCCTGTGCGCCGGATTTTCCCGGTGCGGCTGCTTCCGGATCCGGCTTCTCCGGCGCGGCTTCCTGTCCCTCTCTGGTGGGCTGCTCCTGTCCGGCGGTCTGCTCCTTGTCCTGTGCCTTTTGCAGCTCCGCTAAGTTCTCGTCTATGGAATTGATAATCTCGGCGGCTGCGCTGCGTATCGTTTCAAGGGAGCTTTTCAGCTCGGACAGCTCCCGCCCGCTGCTCCACCCGGCGACATAGCCGAAAGAGTAGTCCGACGTGTCAAGCCCGTAATGTTGGCAGACAGTATAGGCGACGCTTTCCGCTTCGACTTCGCGGGTGCGGCGGTCAACGTGGGGCTGCTGCTCGTCCTTTGGCGCGTTGAGGTCAATGTCGTGCAGCTTCGCATGGGCGATTTCGTGAATAGCGGTCTTTAAGGTCTGTAATTCGCTCATGCCCTCGTTGATAGCAATGCGCTTGTCCTCCAAGTGGTAGTAGCCATGAGAGCCGCCCTCGATATTCTCAAAGGCGATAGGAACGGGGGAAGTCTTTTCAAGGGCTGCGAAAAAATCCTTGTAGCGGTCAACGTCGCCTGTCAGCTCGTCAACCGCAATGTCCGGCAGCTCCTTTCCCTCGGTCTGGGAAACGTCAAAGACGGATACCACCTTGTAGGCGGGTATGGTGACTTCCTTTTCCTCGGTGACGGGCTTCCCGTCCTTGCCGATAACGGGCTTCTGCGTGTGCGGGTCGATTTTCTGCATTTCCTGTTTGATTTTATAGGGTGACGGAGCAATGATTTTAATTCCCTTTTGCCCTTTCATCACGTTTCGTTCAAAGTTGTTCTTCCAAGCGGAAAAGCCCGCCACAAGGGAAGCGTCCGGCTTCTGCATGGCGATAAGGACGGTGTTTCGGAAGCTGTAATTATGGAATTTTGACATGACTTTCAGATATTCCCGGTAACGCTCGCTGTCAAAGAGTTCCGCAATACCCTGTTCCAGACGGTCGGTAATCTCTTTGAGCTTTTCGGCGGGCTTCTCGCTCGTCAGCACGATAGGGATAACCGGGCGCGGCTCCTGTGGCTGCTCTGCGGTCTGCGCCGTTCTCTGCCCCGGCGCGGCTGCGTCCATTTCTACCTTTGACGGGTCGGGTCTTTCCGGCTGCGGGGGCTGCGGCGTTACCCGGTATTCCTCCGGCACGTCGCGCCCGTCGTACCATTCTGTAAAGGTGTTGCGGTTGTTGTAGATATAGCCCTTTTCGGTAAACATACCGTCGTCGTTAATGGAAGCGTCCCGCCCGTATTCCTCATACATGAAATACTTTTTCGCTTCTTCGGGAAGTTCCGGTTCTTCCAGTTCATCAACCAGATAACGCCCGTATTCTTCTTCATTGTGGACGGACGGATAAATCCAGTAGCAGTCAAGGTTCTGTGCAAGGTTGATAATGTCCTGTAAGCTGTCGGCATGGTCGCCGTATTCAATGGCTGCAATGAATTTCTCCCGGTCGTCGTCAAACTGCATTTCCAAGAGCTTCCCTAAATAGTTCAGCTCGTCGGGGTGGGAATACTCGCTTAAATGCTCCGTCAAGCCGGGGATAGTGGATTGAAATTCTGTGAAATGCCATTCCTCATAGTGCTTGAAGTCAATCCCGATACGGTCAAAGACTTCTTTCAGATGTTCGGCAGTCGTGGGGAATGTCACCCATTCGCCCGCGGGTCTGCCCTCGGTGTACTTCCCAAGATTGGAAAGATAGCCGCTTAAAATCGGTTCTGCCATTTGTTCGCTCCTTTCTTTTTCAATCATGCGGTGCATAAGCTCAAAATCCTCAATGCTCATGCTCCCGTCAAATACATAGGGGTTAAAATCCTCCCCGTCCCGGTAGGGCTTTTCGGAAAAGGGAAGCCCCGCTTCATGGGCGGCTGCCCTCGCTTCCTCGATAACCTCCGGGGGAAGCCTGTCGTCATGCGCCCCGATAAAACCGTCAATGTCGTTCATGCTGTTTTCGTAGTGGTAACGCACTCCGGCGGTCAGCTCGTCAAGGCTCATGTCCTCGCCTAAATGCCCGCAATAGTAGCCGTTTAAGATAACGGCGGCGGGGTCAATGCTTTTTATTTCCTCTAACCGGCTCCTGTCCTCCGGGTAGAGCGTATCGTCCATATCAAGATGAAAATATTCCGCGTTCCATGAACGCCCCTGTTTCCAGAACGCCACCCATGCGATACCGTCCCTAAGCTCGTCTTGATAGTCCTTTACGGTGTCCCGTAAACTTGCCATAGTGAAAAACCTCCTTTCTCTGCGGCAGCGTCATAAGCTGCATTTTTTGGCTGCATGGTCTACTACGGGTACGCCCGCATTTCTGCCAAATATTTTTGAAAATTTTTAGAGGGTGAAGCCCTCCGCAAAAGAGGGTTTGGGAAACTTCCCAACAAGCAAAATCCCCGTCCGGCGCGTCAGCGTCGCAACGGGGATTTACGGAAGTGGGTACCCGCTTCCTATGCTTGCTATTCAAGTTTTTAGTTCTTCTGCACTTCGATACGGTAGTTGACGTATTTCCCGCCAGTGTCAGCCAGAACGATAGTTCCGTCGTAGGTCTTGCCTGTTTTCGGGGAGTAGAGCTTCTTCACATTCGCCTTGCCGGATTTAAGGAGCGCGGCGGCAATCTTCGGAAAAAGCTATTTTTCGTTCCTCGAAAAAAAGCGGTCATTCTTCCACATGACAAAGGCACATTCTTTGTTGCTGCAATAATAGTTTTTCTTCCCCTCATGGACGGGGGAACCGCAACGGGGGCATTTGCCGACAGAGGGCTTTTCCTCTCTGAACAAATCCTTTTTCCCGTCCAGTGCTGCGGCGTGTGTCTGCACAAGCTCCCGCGCCATAGCTTCAATGCCGGACAGAAATTCGCCGGGGTCTGCGGCTCCCTTTGCTATCTGCGTCAGATTGTTTTCCCATTCTGCGGTAAGCTGTGGGGAAGTGAGTATATCCGGCAGAATACAGATAAGGCTGTTCCCGTTTTTGGTAGGGATAAGCTGCTTCCCCTTGCGCTCCGCAAAGCCGCCCTTTACCAGTTTTTCAATGACGGCGGCGCGGGTGGCGGGAGTGCCAAGCCCCCGGCGTTCCGCGTCCGGGTCGGTGTCCCCGTTCCCGGCGCGTTCCATAGCCGACAAAAGGCTTGCTTCGCTGTGGGGCTTCGGCGGCGTTGTGGTATGCTCCGTTACTTTTGCGGCGGGGTTAGGAAAGCCCTGTCCCTCGGAAAGCTTCGGCAGCGTCACGTCTGCATTTTCCCCGTCCTCCGCTTCGGGCTTATCTTTCAGCGTCGCCCGGTATCTGCGTTGAAGCTCTTTCCAACCCTCCGCAAGTACGGTCTTTCCCCTTGCGGTGAAGTCTGTCCCGGCGCATGAGAAAACCGCCGTAACCGCTTCATAAATATGCGGCTCGGCGGTGGCAAAAAGCAGACGCGCCCCCGCAAGGGTAAGGATATTCTTCTCGCTTTCCGGCAGCGCGTCCGGGTCAGCCTTTGCAAGCTCCATAGTGGGAATGATTGCGTGGTGGTCTGATACTTTTTTACTGTCTAATACCTTTACAACCTCCGGCGTGAAGTCCGCGCCCGCCATAAAGGGGAGTTTTTCGCAAAGCAGCGCGATAATGCCCGCTGCGGTGCCGCCCATGTCGTCAGTAAGAAAGCTGCTGTCCGTCCTCGGATAAGTAAGGAGCCGCTTTTCATAAAGGGATTGTGCAAGTTCAAGGGTCTGTTCGCGGTGTAGCCGAAAATGCGGTTCGCTTCCCGCTGCAAAGAGGTAAGGTCAAAGAGCTTCGGCGGGGCTGCGGTTTTCTTCTCTCTGGTGAGGGAAACGCATACCGCCGTTTCCGCTTCGCAAGCCCCTTTCAGCGCGTCGGCTTCTGCCTTGTCGGAAATCCTCCCGCTTGCCGCTTCCGCGCCGGATAAATCAAGGCGCACATGATAATATTTTTTTCTTTCTGGAAATGGGAGATAGCCGCGTCCCGGTCGGTTAGCATTTTTTTGAAGGTCGGGGTCTGGACGCGCCCCACGTTCAAGGTCTTTCCATACAGGCAGGAGAAAAAGCCGGGTGGCGTTAATGCCGATAAGCCAGTCAGCCTTTGCGCGGCAGAGTGCGGAATGCATAGAGCGCGTCGTATTCCTGCCCGTCCTTTGAGGGATGTCAAAGCCCGCCTTTGATTGCGTCCGTCCTCCATTGAGGAAATCCACAAGACGGCGCATGGGCTTCTTGCAGCCCGCCGCTTCGTAGACAAAGCGGAAAAATCAATTCTCCCTCGCGCCCCGCGTCGCAGGCGTTCACCACTTCGGAAACGTCGGCGCGGTGCATGAGGTCTTTTAAGATTTTGAATTGCTTTTCCCTTGTCGGCAGTCTACGGTGTACTGCCATTCCTGCGGCAGAATGGGTAAGCTGTCATAGCTCCATTTTTCTGTATTGTTCCCCATAGGCGGCAGCTTCCGCAAGTCCTACTCAAATGCCCGATACGGCAGCAGATACCGCAAGCTGTTCACCCCGATATATCCGTCTTTCTTCGACGCACCATGAAATGAGGCAGCCGCCGCCCTCGATATATCCGTCTTTCTTTTCCTTAACGCCAAGCGCGGCGGCGATAGTCTGCGCCACGCTCGGCTTTTCTGCAATCACAAGTGTAAGTGCCATGAAAAAATCCTCCTTTCAGCGTTCCGGCTCACTTGCCTTTTTCTCCTGTACCTGTTTCAGACAGTAGCCCACACAAGGGAGCTGCCCTTTGTACGGACAGGAAGCGCAAGCCGGGGAATGGGGAACGGGCGGCGCATTGTCACGCCGCCCGCCCGGTCTTTGTATCATCATCTTTTCAAAGGGATTGTCGGTAAACAGGGTCATGCTTCCTCGTCCTCCTGTTCTTCATCAGAAAGCCCGTCCCCCTCGTCCGGCTCGTCCTCGTCGTAGTCGTCAAAATCGAAATCTTCAAGGTCGGTGCCGCCCTTGACGTTTTGCTTCGGCTTCATAAACTTAAAAATAATAGAACGCGCCCCCCGCCGCCAAGAAGTGCCACGACAAGGAAAAAGCACAAGCCCGCCCGCATTGCCTTTCTCTTTGGGCAGCTCTGTCGGTTCGTCGTCTGTTCGGTGTCTGCGATGTCAGTTTCTTCCTCCGGCTCGTCCTCGTCGTATTCGTCAAAAATCGAAACTCGTCAAGGTCGGTGCTGCCCTTTTTACGTTCTGCTTTTCGGTTTCATAAACTTAACGTAGTAGAAGCTGCGCCGCCGCCAAGAAGTCCCACAACAAGGAAAATCAAAAAGCCCGCCCATGCTGTTTTTTGGGGCTTTCTCCGGCTCTGCGGAGCTTCCGGCTCGGCTGTCCTTGCCTGTGCAGCTATCCATGTTGACAGAGCAGACGGGGCAGGCGGTGTTTACTTCGCCCGCCTTGCATTTTCTCGGTACAGTTGCAGACAGCCGGGCGGGGCTGCTTCGGTCTGTTCCTCCCCGATAAGTCGCCATAAGGTCGCTTTCGTCCACTTGATTTAGGAAAGTGGACGGAATTTTCTCGCCCTCGGCTGCCCGGTCAACGATAATGTAAAAAAAGTAGTTGCCGCCTTTTGGTCGTTTCACGACGATAAACTGCTTATCCTCGGCAGCGTCCCCGTCGATGTCGTCCACAAGGGTCGCGTTGCCCCGTCCGGGGTAAGGGGTCTGCGGTTCGGTTTCCACGATCAACGCCGCTGTCGTCGGTGTCGTCCTCTCGTCGGGGGTCTGTGCAAAGGCGGTAACGGAAAAAGCCGCCCACAAGCATAAGGGCGGCGCAAAGTGCGGTAAGGCTTCTAAGGATTTTATTCTTCATTCTCGGTGTCCTCCATGTTCTTCGTAGTCTGCGGGTTCTGCGGGGTAGCGCGCGGCTTCATGCCCGGAATACCGCCGCCCGGAAAGCATAGCGGAAAGCTCCTGCGGGGTAAGGCGCATGGAGCGCACAAGCTGTACGATTTGCAGGTTTTTCCGCTTCGGTTTTTCTGCGCTTCCAGTCCCCGCAGCTTTATTCTGGTACTCCGTGATTTTTCTCACGGGTCTTTTGCAATCTCCTTTGTCGATACGTTTCAATTTTGTTCATAGCCATCAAATGAAATTTTTCTCCTTTCAGATTTTCAAATTTGTTGTCAGTTCCAGTTCATCAGCCCGTAGCCCTTTGATACAGGCATAATTGACGGGGTAGCTCTTTATCTTGCAGGCGTCGCCGGAATTGCCCTCGACGGTATAGACGCGGCTCCCCGTCCCGTGCCCGATAACAAGCCCTACATGGTCTGCGCTCCCGTCCCCAGTCCCAGTCGAAAAAAAGATAGCGTCGCCGGGGGCGATATTCTCATAGCCCCTCGCGCCCCATTGCCCGCGTGAGCTGGAACCACGGAGTACGCCCTGCGACTGGCACCCGGCAAAAGCGCGGCTCGCTTTATCCCGGCTTTGATTGTAGCACCATGAAACAAAACAGGCGCACCATTCCACGCGGGCTGTTAAATCCGTACCAGCTCCAATAGGGTCGCCCGCCCACGTTGCCGACTTGCTGCTTTGCAAGCTCCACAATGGCGGTGTTGCCCGGTCGCGTCCCGTTCACAAAATCCACGCCGCTTAAATCCTCGGACGCGGAAGTATCGGGGGAGCCGCCGCCGAAAATCAGCGGCTTGTTGCCGCTTGTTTCCAGATAGACGCGGTACATTTCAAGCTGCTGTGGCGTTAGAAGTTCCTCCGCAATCTCGGAAATGGGCTTGTTCGTCAGCTTCACGTTGAGGATATGGTACTCGTAGGGTACTTCCTCGCTGGGCGTTTCCCCTGTTTCCGGGTCTGTGCTTGTTTCTGTGCGGTAGCGGATTTCCGTTTCTTCCGTCAGCGTCAAGGTGTACTGCATGGCAAAGACGCGGTTTAGTTCTGCCTGTGCGCTCTGCGGGGTGTAGGTCTGTAAAAGGGCGGTGAGGTAGGACGCTAACTCATGGGGGTTATGCCCGATACTGTCAAGGTCATAGCGGTATTCGTCATAGCCGGGGTGGGTGCTTTCGATATTGTCAATCTGCTGCTGAAGCTCGTTTTCCTTTGCGGCGTAATTGTTCTCCGTCGCCACAAGGTCGCTGTCCTCCGACGTGTAGGAAGTCCCAAGTATGCCGTTCATCAAGCCGGAGAACATGGAACCGCAAGAGGAAAGCCCCGCCGATACCATGATGAATAAGAGCAGCGCGGCAACGGCGATACATACGCCCGCCGGGTGCCGCCCTACAAAACGCGATTGCCTTTTTTGTTTCCTCGGCGGTCTTTTCTGCCGCCTTGCGGGTGTTCTCTGCGGCTTTCTTCGCGGTGGCTGCGCCTCCTGTCCTTGCGGCCTTTGCATACTGCCGCTTGATTTGCTGCTTTTGCAGGAAGCGGGAAAGGGGATTGCCCGCAATCTGCGGGATTGTCATGTAGGGATCTTATGGTACTGGAAAATCCACATTCGCCTTGAAACGCCGCTTTTCTCTGCCTTTGCCGCCGCCCGGTAGGGTTTGAGCTTGTGGCTGCGGTAGCCCTCCTTGACTTTTCCGCGTCCCGTACTTTGCGCCGCGCTCTGCCAGTTCTTCGGATTTGTGCGCCCCCTCAACGCCGGAATTGTCCTTTTTCAACGGAATGTATCTTGTTGTGGACGAAAATACCCGCTTCCTGTGCGGGGCGGGATAGCGGGTTATTGTGGGGCTTATTCCTTCCTATGGGCTTTTCCTGTTCCTCAAAATGTAGGCGGGTCTTGCCTTTCCCGGTGGCTTCATCAAAGGTGCGCTCCCGTACAAGTTTCTTTTCTTTGGGGATAGCCGCCTTTGCCGCGTCCAGACGGTCGGCTGCTTTGTCCGATTTCTCGGATATACCTTTTCAAGCTCCGGGCGTTGCCCGTTCCTCGTCGGTAAACTGCAAGCGGGAAGATTTTTTTCTTTTGCTGTGGCTTCTGCCTGTGCTTTCCTCGCCGCCTTTTTGCTCGCCTTTCTGGTACGCGCCCCGTCGATACGCTCCAAGACGCGCTCGGCTGCGGCGGTGTCCTGTTCCCGTTCTGCCCCCGGCGCATGGGGAAGCGGCGGCGCGGCGGCTGTGGGCGCGGGAGCTGCGCCGCCCGGTATGGTCTGCGCTGCCTGTTCCGGCGGCTGCGGTGCTTCGGTCTTTGCAAAGTCCGCGTCCCTTATCCGCTTGCTGATACGTTTCTTTTTCCCGGTGGCGGCGTTTACCTCGACAGCCCCCTCGCGGGTCATTTTCTGCGTGACTTTCTCACGCGCTCGATACTGTTTTATTTTTCTGTCCCTCCAATCCGCGCCCTTGCAAGGGCGCAATACTCGGCGTTTATCTCAATGCCTATATAATGCCTGTCAAGCTGCCTTGCGGCTGCTCCCGTCGTGCCGCTGCCGAAAAAAAGGGGTCAAGCACAACGCCGCCTTTCGGACAGCCCGCCTTGATACAGGTTTCGGCAAGTTTTGGCGGGAACGCGGCGAAAATGCCCGCCCTTGTAGGGAACGGTATTGATAAGCCACACGTCCCGCCTGTTCCGCATGGTCGGCATGAGGGCTTCGTCGTAGTAGCTGCCGCTTCTCGCCCGGTTAAGCCCCTGTACTTTCCCCTGTCCGGGTACTTCGTCCGCATATTTCTGTCCCGCGCTGCGCCCGGTGCGGTACCGCGCCGCCGTTGTGGGGGCTAACGGCTCGGCTATGGCGGCTGCGTCATAAAAATACTTCTTTGACTTCGTAAGCAGAAAAGATATGTTCATAGCAGCGGGTAGGGCGGTCTTTCACGCTCTCCGGCATGGGGTTTTTCTTTCTGCCAGATAATGTCGCTCCGTAAATACCACCCGTCAGCGCGTAGGGCAAAAGGCTAAAAAGCCAAGGGATACCGATTAAAGTCCTTTTTGTTTGCAGCCGGAAACGCGGTTGTTTTTTTGCAATCTGCTGTCCGTTTCTGCCTTTCGGGTTCTTCGGGTCTGCATGGTAGCCCTTGTTCCCTGTGCCGCAGTAGGTGTCCGCGATATTCAGCCAGAGCGTACCGTCAGAACGCAGTACCCGGCGCAGCTCGCGGAAAACCTCGGTCAGCCTGTCAATGTACTGCTCCGGCGTGTCCTCCCGCCCAATCTGCATATCAAGCCCGTAATCCCTAAGCGCATAGTAGGGCGGGCTTGTGACGCAACAGTGTACGCTTTCCTCTGGAAGCTCCCGCAAGGCATAGAGCGCGTCCCGGTTGATGATGGTGTCAGTTTTCAGCCCGTTCATGCTTCGCCCACTTCCTCCGGCTTCGTCGTCATTACCCGGTAAAGCTCGGTGTCTTTCGGGAAGCGGTCTACAAAGGGCAGCACCACGTTCCCGTAGAAGATAAGCCCCTCGCCCGCTTCGGTGTGGGTGACATATTTCATCTGCTGCGGGGAGATGTTGAGCTGCTTTGCAAGGATAGCCCGGTCGCCCGCCGCCTGATTGAGCATGAGGACAAAAATCAGAGTTTTTCAAAGATATTCTCCACTTCGCGGGAAGCAAGCAAAAGCCTTCAGCCGCTTTGGTAGATAGCCGTAGGATTTTTTGCCCTTGACCGTTCCAAGCTGCGCCGCCAACTCCAGCATGAGCCGCTCGGCATCCGGGTGGTCACACATACTGTCCCGCATGGCACGCACCAGTTCCAGCATCGCCCGCCGCGCTTGGCGCACCAGCTCGTCTCTGGACTCAGACTTCTGTTAGTAGAGGTACAGCATCTCGTTGCGGAAAAATATCGTTGGTGAGCTTGGACTTGATCTGACGGATGCCTACCTTGGAGAGATAGGCCTGTCGTCAGCGCCAGCATGAACATGGGGAGGTAGCCCAGCCGATCGGCAGCATCCAGATAATCCTCCATCTCCAGCGGCGTCAGCACATCGGCATTGACCTTCTTTGGCTTGGAGTAGTGAAACGCTCTGGCGGGATTATCGCCAATCAGACCATCCCGCATGGCTTGATCCAAGCATTGCTGCAGCAGGCGGTGGATGTGCCGCATGGTTTCTTCCCCCAAGCCAGAGCTGCCGGGTCGATGATTGCCGAAGCGCCGCCGTTCCTCCAGAAATTCTCCGACCATCTCCGATGTCAATTCAGAGAGCGGTATATCTCCCAAGCCGGGGAGAATGTGGTTTTTGAACACATAGTTGTGTGCCGCATAGGTAGTCGGCCTGCTCTGATGCTTGTCATAGGTTTCCTGCCAGAAGCTGATGTATTCCCGAAGCGTCATATTCCCACCTCCATGCACTGGCGCTGCAGATCCCGGAATGCCACCCACGGAGTCTGGCCTGTTTCAGATTTTCTTGTGTAGATAGTAGAACTCGTGGAGTTTATAATTCGCCCAGTTTTTGGGATTTCTTCGAGGAAATCATTATTAGGCGAGTCGCTTCTCCGGCGCAGCTGCCTCCGCGAAGGCGTTCTTGCCTGAGCGTCAGCAACCGCTGACCCTGAGGATGTACCTGGAACAATATCACAGAAAGCAGGAAATAGCTACCAGGAAAGCGACAGAATATTTGCTCCAAAGCTGATCGCACAGGAATTCCCGCCGCATCACGAGTTGGCATCCAGCTCCGCGCTTAGTGATTACGAAAAAGAGGAATATTCTCTTTCAACAGAAGCCGCTGGACGAAGTAGAATGATCAAATGTGTCCCTGCGGACACTGACGCTGCTCCTCCATAAGCAATACCACAATGTCGCACACCTATCGTCATCATTGACGAATATGATATCCTATTCAGCAAGGTCATGTGAGTCGGCTCTCTACGACACGATCTGGCCGGTTCATGCGAACCCGTGTTCTCCGGAAAAGGTTCAGAAGGACAATCCGCATCTGAGCTATATGGTTTCCCGGACCGGTATCCTGCGTGTTGCCAGCGAAAGTATCTTCTCAGCGGTCTGAACAACCTGAAGATCAACCTCTCGATTTTAGACGAGCGCTACAGTGAATATTCTCTGCTTCACTTCAAGCCGAAGTACACGATGGCGGATCATCATGCTTCTGATAAATACCGGTGGAGCTTTGCGAGTGGTATGATGGTTACCTTTTCGGCAATTGGAGCTGTTGATGAAGCCGGGCGAACTTTCGCGCTTACGCACATTGGACACCGGTGTCATTTATCCCGGCAGATCCAGAATGATCCGTCCTCTGTTTACAGCTTCCCGCTGGTGGCAGGTTATTTTTGAAGGCTGGTGAGCTGCGACCAGTCTTACGGCTTTATAGATTATATGTGCGAAGTACCTGCCCAAAGAGATTTTTCGTTCACAGCAAGGAGATCCTCTCTCAGCTTGGGAGAATATTATTCCCTCGTTCTGCTGCTATTGCTATTCAGGAAGCTATCTACTAAGGCAGATATGGCAGACTCACTGCAGCCTTGGAGAGTTTCCTGCTCCAAACAATAAGTTTCCCACGATGCTGCCCGACAGAGCATTTTGACCATGGTCTGATATTGGGTATGTGCGCTGTGATGGACAACAGCTATCGCATTACCTCAATCGCGAAAGCTGGTGATGGACGATTTGATATTCAGATGCTTCCTTTGAATAAGCGGCTGCCTGGTATTCTGATTGAATTAAAAGGCCGGGAAAAGACCGCTCTGAAAGCACAGCTTGAAGACCTGCTAATGTTGCGCTGCAACAGATTAACGACCGTGCATACAGCGTTGATTTGCAGGCGATGAATGTTACGTCAGTGTAAAAATCGGCATTGCATTCTCTGGTAAAAGAACACGCATTGCTGCTGAAAGGCAAAACATCGAATAAACATCTTCGCTCAGCAGGCTGGCTATCATCCAGAGTCAGCCTGCTGTTTCTTTGTCATCGCGCTTATTTCTTTGTTTATGCGGCGCAGTTTTCTGAGACTGCTCTCTG